>CALDNB010000270.1 GCA_937914775.1 uncultured Clostridia bacterium | reverse complement strand
TGATAATCATAATACAACCATAAGAAGCTAACTGCATCAGAGGTCCGTTAAAAGCTAAGATTTTCTCTGCTTTTGTGAACATCTGGCTGATATTCTCGCTTGTAGTAGTAAAGCGTATTTTTTCATAATCTTCACGGACAAAGGCTTTTACTACCCTTACGCCGATTAAGTTTTCCTGAATAATGGAGTTTAGTTTGTCAAATCTTTTAAGCATTTTGCCGAAACGCGGGTATGACATACAGGCGACAATTGCAAGACATACACCTAAAATGGGTAGTGCTACCAAAAATACCGTAGTTAATCTTTTGTTAATGGTAACAGCCATAATTACTGCGGAAATAAGCATAAAAGGTGCACGTGCCATCATTCTTATAATCATCATAAAGGAATGCTGAACGTTTGTTACGTCTGTTGTAAGCCTTGTAATTAAAGATGAGGTGCTGAATTTATCTACATTGGCGAAAGAAAAATCCTGAATTTTGTGGAAAAGTTTTTGCCTTACGCCTTTTGCAAAGCCTGTTGCGGCTTTTGATGCAGTAAAGGCTCCTAATGCACCCGTTATAAGTGACAAGATTGCAAGTAGTACCATAAATAAGCCGTACTTTGTTATAAAGGCAACGTCTTTGTTTGCTACGCCTATATCAATTATCTGTGACATTAGGTAAGGAATTCTTACCTCAAGCACAACTTCGCATATAACAAGAAGAGGAGTTAAAAATGCAAATATTTTATATTTCCCTACACATGATGCAAATTTTTTAATCATTTTGTTTTCCTCCTTTTTTAAGTATAGTTGTGATTTTGGTTATTTCTTTTTCGTTTAATACTTTGGTGCAGTTCTTCAGCGAATTTTCTACTGCGGTATTAAGGTTTTCATTTAACTGGGAAATTATCCTTTCGGGAAGTCCCTCAAACAGTATCCTGTCTATTTTGCGGAATATTTTTATATTGCAGTTATATAGTTCTTCCGCTAAATCTGTGGCGTATAGTTTTTTGCAACGAAGATTATCAGGGTCAACCTTCTTGGTAATAAGACCTTGTTTTTCCATTCGTTTTGTAGTCAGTGTGATTGACGCAGGGCTTACCATCATTTTGTTGGCTATTTCAACCTGAGTACTCCCGGGACGTTCCAGGAGAAATTCAATAATCTGCATCTGGCAGGGGTTAAGACGGTTTTCTTTTGCCAGATTGTGATACAGATTGTGCTTTATAATATTCAGTTTTGCAAAGGTATTTGCAATATCTATAAATGAAGTTTCCATACTATCCTCCCAACAATAGTTAATCGTTTAATTATTATACAATTAATTATTATTTTTGTCAATAAACTTGAAATTAATTAAAAGAAATGTTACAATTAAAAAAGATACTTAAAAAGGAGAAATAATGCTATGAAGAACAACGCAGATGTTGACACTTGATATAAAGCAATATTAAAACTTGAAACGGTGGAGGAGTGCCGTAATTTCTTTGACGATTTATGTACAATTATGGAAATTGAGTCAATGTCTCAGCGCCTTTTGGTTGCCAAACTTTTAAGCAAAAACGAAGTTTACAGTGAAATTGCCAAAAAGACAGGGGCAAGTACTGCCACAATAAGCAGGGTTGCAAGGTGCTTAAATCACGGTGCAGAAGGTTATACAATGATTTTAGAACGTCTTGGTGAGGAAGAGTAAAATGGACAGTTATACAATGTTTGCCGAAGTATATGACAAATTAATAAACGTGGATTATGGGGCTATGGCAGACAGAATTGAAAGCATTTTTAATAAGTACGGCAAAAAACCAAATCTTGTTTTAGACCTTGCCTGTGGTACGGGAAGTCTTACTATGGAACTGTCCCGACGCGGTTACGATATGATAGGTGTGGATTTGTCGGAGGATATGCTGTCTGTTGCAACGGACAAAGCCCCTGACATAAGGTTTCTTTGTCAGGATATGACGGAATTTGAACTTTACGGAACAGTTGATGCTATTGTATGCACACTTGATGCGGTAAATTACATAACAGACAAAAGACGGCTTAAAAAGATGTTTTCTTTAGTTCATAACTACTTAAATCCCGACGGTATTTTTATTTTTGACATTAACACGGAGCACAAGTTAAAAAATGTGCTTTCAGACAATACTTTTGTGTATGATGAAGAGGACGTATTTTACACCTGGGAAAACTATTACAGAAAGGGTATAAGCACACAGATACTTAACTTTTTTGTGGATACGGGTGACAGTTACAGACGCTTTTTTGAGGAGCATATACAAAGGGCGTACAGTGTTACAGAGATTAAAGAAATGTTAAAAAATGCGAAACTTGATTTCCTTGAAACTTTCACTTGGGAAGAGGGCGGAAAAATCGGTAAAAACACAGAAAAAATAGTGTTCGCGTCGAAAAAAATTTATTGACAAAAAATACCTCCTATGTTATACTGTTTTGGTAGTTAGATATTGGCTATGTATTTTGTTTAGGAGGAAATGACGTATGCAAAAAGGTAAAGTAAAATGGTTTAACGCAGAAAAAGGCTATGGATTCATTGAAAGCGAAGATGGAACAGACGTATTCGTGCATTTTTCAGCAATCGTAATGGATGGCTACAAAGCATTGGAAGAAGGCGCTGAAGTTTCATTTGAAGTAATCGAAGGTGCAAAAGGTCCACAGGCAGCAAATGTAACTAAACTATAATTCGAGGTTGTGGACTTTATATATAAAGTTGCAATGTAACAGAATTGACAGAAGTTAAATAGCCTTCAAATTTTATTTGAGGGCTGTTTTTTTTACGAAAGGAAAGTAATATGAGTGATAAAATAACAGTCGCACTTACAGATAACGGCGGTTTTCGTATATATTCGGCAATTACTACTGATTTGGTAAACGAGGCACAAAAAATTCATAAAAGTTACCCTGTAGCAACTGCGGCACTTGGCAGAGCCTTAACAGCAGGTGCTATTATAGGGTTTATGGGTAAAGAAGATGCCACGGTAACTTTGCAGTTTAAAGGTGACGGTCCTTTAGGTACAGTCCTTGTGGTAGGCAACACAAAAGCAGAGGTTAAGGGTTATGTTGCAAATCCCTTTGTTGACTTGCCACTAAACAGTAAAGGAAAACTTGATGTGGGCGGCGGTATAGGTCAAGGCTATTTGTCAGTAGTAAGAGATAATAAGGGCGGTACGCCATACACAGGTCAGGTACAACTTGTATCAGGTGAAATCGCAGAAGATTTAACTTATTACTATGCAACAAGCGAACAGATACCTACAG
>CALDNB010000269.1 GCA_937914775.1 uncultured Clostridia bacterium | reverse complement strand
AATGATGGTCTACATCAGGCTATTGAAGCAAAGAAAAAGGTAAAGGTAAATGTACTTAACCAATGGACCTACCACTCACGTCTCTATGCGGCGGCAAAATATGTGGCTGAAAGCAACGACAGCATGATGAATCTTGTTCAGCTTGTTTCTTTTGGTTGCGGTGTTGATGCCGTTACTACCGACGAAGCACGTTCTATAATTGAGGCAAGCGGTAAGATTTATACTCAGCTTAAAATTGACGAAATCACCAACACAGGTGCTGTAAGAATCAGACTCAGAAGCCTGCTTTCTGCGGCTGCTGACAGAAATGATTAAACAAAGCCGTTTTTGCGAATAAAATATGTTAAAAATGATACCCTTATTTCGGTTGACATTAACCCGAAAAAAGGGTATTATTTGTGAGCGTAAAAAATATTTTTTTATAGAAATCAGGGGATTTATTATGGCTAGTGCAATTTTATGTCTGGGTATTGCAATCCTTGCAGGTCTTTTGATGACCAGACTTTGCAAACCCTTAGGTCTTCCTGCCGTTACAGGTTATCTTGTGGCAGGTATATTGATTGGCCCTTATTGTTTGGGTCAGCTTGGCATTGATGGACTTGGATTTACAAGCCTTCATTATGTTGAGAGCCTTTCAGTAATATGTGATGTAGCTTTAGGTTTTATCGCTTTTTCAATCGGAAGTGAATTCCGTATGAGCGACCTTAAAAAGACAGGTAAACAAGCCTTTGTTATTGGTATATTCCAGGCATTGGCAGCAACATTACTGGTTGATTTGGCTTTGTACGCTTACCATTTAATGATGCCTGACAAACTTACTGTTCCGCAACTTCTTACATTAGGTGCCATTGCTACTGCAACTGCACCTGCAGCAACACTTATGGTTGTAAGACAGTACAAGGCAGACGGTCCTCTTACAAAACTTCTGTTACCTATAGTTGCTCTTGATGATGCAGTAGGTCTTATAGTTTTTGCAGTATCTTTTGGTATTGCAAAAACACTTATTGTAGGTACAGTTGATATTGCGGCAATTGTGTTAAACCCCATTATTGAAATTGTATGTTCATTAGGTCTTGGTGCAGTTATGGGCTTTGTGCTTACATATCTTGAAAAACTGTTTAACTCAAACACAAACCGCTTAAATCTTACAATAGGGCTTGTGCTTTTAACAGTTGCACTGACTTCTGTAAAATTCGAAATCGGTCCTGTTCATATCGGTTTTTCATCACTGCTTACATGTATGGCGTTAGGAACAGTTTTCTGCAACGTTTGTCCTTTGTCTGATAATCTTATGGAAAAATCAGAAAAGTGGACTTCGCCGTTACTTGCCATATTCTTTGTAATAAGCGGTGCATCTTTGGAACTTAATGTATTTACCGACATTGCTATAGTGGTTGTTGGAATTATATATATTGTGTTCCGTTCATTGGGCAAATATTTTGGTACTTATGCAAGTGCAAAAGTAACAAAATGTTCCAAAAGCATCTGCAAATACCTTGGCATTACATTGCTTCCACAGGCAGGTGTTGCCCTTGGTATGTGCGCGACTGCTATGCAGTTAGGCGAACAGGGCGGACTAATCAGAAACATTACATTGTTTGCGGTATTGATTTATGAAATTGTAGGTCCGTTGCTGACTAAAATGGCACTTATGGCAGCAGGTGAAATTAAGCCTATGTCTGATGAGGTTAAAAACAGAAGAGAAACTATGCTTGGTCAGGTTAAAAAATAATGAAAAAAGCGTTCTTTTGAACGCTTTTTTGCTTGAAAACAAATATAATAAAGTGTATAATGAAAGTAGTCAGGAGGAATGATTATGGACAGAGTTACAAGAGCAATAGAAAACCATAAAAAAGGGTACAATTGTGCACAAGCAGTGCTTTGTGCTTTTTCTGATATTACCGATTTAACCGAGGACCAGTTGTTTCGTCTTTCCGAAGCCTTTGGCGGAGGAATGGGAGGAACAAAAGGAGTATGCGGTGCAGTTTCTGCTATGGTATTTTTAGCAGGATACAAAAACAGCAAAGGCATAAGTTCCCTGCCCCAGACAAACAAACTTGAAAGTTACAGTTGTGGCGGACAACTTATGGCGAAATTTGAAGCGATGAACAAATCTTTAATGTGCAGTGCATTAAAAGGCGAAGGTTTACGCTCCTGCGACGGTTGCATAGAGGATGCAGTAAAAATTCTGGAGGAAAGTCTTATATGAATAAAATTCCTATATCATTAAATATTGATGATTTTTGTCCCATTGTTCATGTGTATTATGAACATTCTGATATTAAAATTACAAAAGACGGTAGGGAGTTACTTCCTGAAGTGCCGTTGTCTTTTATGGAAAAGTTTTGTGCATTGGTGGAAAAATACGGTGTAAAAGGTAAACTGTCTGTTGTGCCGTTGCCCGGATGTAAAAATCCTTACGGAGAAGAAAGAGTAAAGCCGTGGATGAATTTGTTTCACGAAAAATTAGAGGGAAAATTTTCTTTTTGCCCTGAAATGATAACCCATCATCTTACATACGATATTGACAAGGGGGTTTATCTGGATATTGATGAAGAAACCTGGTCGAATATGCAGAACGAGAAAAGTCTTGCTAATTACATACAATATGCACTCACCCTTTTAAAGGAAAGGGGAGTCAAATGCACGGGAGTAACCTCTCCCTGGCACTTCGGAAGCAAAGTTAAAGATGCTTATGAAAATGCAATATTGGAAGCTTTTATTAAAGTTTACGGCAAAGGGGATTACTGGTACTTTTTAGAGACTGAGCCAAGCGGAAAGCCAAGAACAGTTATTGAAAAAGACGGCTCAAGACTGTTTGCAATTTCTGCAACAATCCGTGATTATTTGTGGCAGACGATAGACAATCCAAAAACCGATATTAAAGAAGTTGCGGATTTTTATATTACTGAGGACGGCAAAAACGGTGCTGTTTTAGACACAATTAATTTGGGCGGGCATCCTGTAATGCTTACCCATTGGCAGTCATTGTTTTCAAACGGTAGTGAAACGGGGCTTGAGATTTTAGAAGAAGTATTGATAAGAATAAAAAACAATCTGTCTGACAAAGTAGAGTTTATGTCTTACGACGAAAAACTATAATGTACAAAGGAGAAATATTATGCTTACAACAAAGCTAGTATCTGCAATGGAAAAATGTTTTTTAGACCAGATTCCTGCAGATTTTGATGCAGTAACAAAATTAAGAATGTACAAAAACGAAAAAGCGTCTGTGCAGTTTATGGCATACGACGATACAAAGGTGCGTACAGCGACTTTCCTTAAAATATCAATAGAGGGCGAAATGTCAAAGTATGCCACACTAAGAACTGTTGAAAACATTCCAAACTATAATTCAATGCCATTTATCCTGGAGGATATGGAAATTGACATTAAGTACATAAGAACTGAAGCGGGACTTTATCCTGACGTTTTAATGCCTTTAATGAGGAAAAATTGTATTCCGTACTACAACAGACAATTACATACTGTTATGATTGATTTTGAAGGCGATTTAAAACCGGGACAGTACGAAACCAAAATTGTTCTTCACGATTTAAAAGACGAAAAAGTGGCAGAGACAGATTTTGTTGTTGAGGTAATTGACGCAGAACTTCCGGAGCGTGACACAATAGCAACACAATGGTTTTATGCGGACTGTCTTGCAGACTACTACAATGTACCTGCCTTTTCTGACAGACACTTTGAAATATGCAAGAACTTTATGAAAAAGGCTGTTGAAACTGGTATAAATATGATACTTATGCCTGTATTTACTCCGCCTCTTGATACATACGAGGGTGGAGAACGTACTACCGTACAACTTGTAAAAGTAAATGTAAATAAGGGCGAGTATTCTTTTGACTTTTCTCTTTGCGACAGATGGCTAAAAATGTGTAAAGACTGCGGAGTTAAATATGTAGAAGTGTGCCATCTGTTTACACAGTGGGGAGCATACCACGCACCGAAAGTTATTGCAACTGTTGACGGAGAAGAAAAACAGATTTTCGGCTGGGATACAGATGCTGCAGGGGAAGAATATGTTAAATTCATAAGAGCATTTTTAACTGAATTTACAAAATATATTGTTACAAAATGGGATAAAGACAAAGTATATTTCCATATCTCTGATGAGCCAAGAGAACAGCACCTTGAACAGTACAAAACAAACAGAAACAACATAATAGATATATTAAAAGATTTTAAGGTAATAGACGCCTTAAGTCACGTTGAGTATTATAAAGAGGGGCTTTGCGACATTCCCGTACCAACTACGGGAGCAATAAAGGACTTTTTGCCTGAAGACATTAAGGAAAGATGGGTTTATTATTGCTCAACTCCAAGAACAACAACAAACAGAGGCTTTGCACTATCTACACCAAGAACACGTTCTTTGGGTTATCAGATGTATAAGTTCGGTATTGAGGGATTTTTACACTGGGGCTTTAATTATTACAATAACGAAACATCTTACGACCACATAAATCCTTTCTTAAATCCCTGCGGTGGCTATTTTGGCTACGAAATGGGCGGAGACTGTTTCCTTGTTTATCCTGCCCAGGACGGAACTCCCATTGACTCATTAAGGTTAATGGCAACCCGTCAGGCGTTAGATGATATAAGACTGTTTAAACTTTGCGAAAGTTATTACGGCAAAGAAAAAGTTGTGGAGGAAATCGAGAATATTATTGGTGAAATCACTTTCTTAAATAACGTTAACGACGTAAGAACTATGCAGAAAATCCGTGACAGAATTGATGATATGATTTTGGAGGCAATAAAATAAAATGAAATCTGACAAAAAAATATTTGTGGCGTTTTTGCTAAACTTGTCATTTTCAATTATAGAATTCGTAGGTGGAATTATTACTGGAAGTATAGCAATTTTATCTGACTCCGTTCACGATTTCGGTGACAGTTTAAGCATTGGCATATCATACTTCCTTGAAAAAATCAGCAAAAGACAACCTGACAAATTATACACTTACGGTTATACAAGGTATTCGGTTCTGGGAAGTGTTATAACAACTGTTATACTTTTGTTTGGCTCTTTGGCGGTAATTTTCGGTGCAATTCCGAGAATTATAAATCCTGTACCTGTTAATTATGACGGTATGATTATTTTTGCAGTTTTCGGAGTAGTGGTTAATTTTTCTGCGGCATATTTTACTCACGGAAAAGGGTCATTAAATCAGAAGGCTGTAAATCTTCACATGTTAGAAGACGTGTTGGGTTGGGTAGTTGTATTAATCGGCTCTGTAATAATGAGATTTACGGATATAAGCATTATTGACCCTATATTATCAATTGCGGTTGCGTTGTTTATATTTGTATCAGCAATTAAAAACCTTAAGGAAACAATTGACATATTTCTTGAAAAATCTCCTTGCGACGTTGATGAAATAAAAGAACATCTTATGGAAATCGATGGTGTTAAAGACATTCACCATATACACATAAGAACAATTGACGGTGTTACAAATTTTGCTACATTACACGCTGTAACTGACCGTGATGCAAAAACAATAAAAGATTTAATAAAGAGTGAAATGGCCGAACACGGAATTTCACATACAACTGTTGAAATAGAGGGTGTTGACGAGGTGTGTGAAGAAACATTATGTAAAACCGAATCTCACCATCACCACCACCATCATCATCATTAGAAAGAGGTAAAAACTTTGAGTATAAATTTCAGACCTGCAAAAGAAAACGAAAAGCAAAAGATAATAGAATTTTATGATTATGTAATTGAGGTAAACGGGGCATCACAGTATAATATAAATTGGCAGAAGAATGTTCACCCCTCCCATGAACTTTTAAATACCTCTGTTGACAACAAGGAACTGTTTATTTGTGAAGAAAAGGGAGAAATACTTGCCGCCTGTATAATGAATAAAAGTTATAACGAGGCTTATGATACTGTGCCCTGGGGTACGGATACAAAAGACATAGGTGTTATTCACGTTCTTGCCACAAGGCCTGACTGTTTTGGTAGAGGCATAGCAACAACACTTATTGACGGACTTAAAAATTATGCAAAAGAAACCGGTATTAAGTCAATACGCCTTGATGTATTAAAGTATAACACTCCGGGAATTGTTCTTTACAACAAATGCGGGTTTGTTATGAGAAAAGAAATGATAATGACTATACCTCATTTAGGAGATTTAAACTTTGAACTGTACGAGTTTATTGTGTAGCAGGTGGAGGTGGGTAAATGAAAATACTGATTGCTATTGATTCATTTAAAGGCAGTATGACATCAATGGAGGCAGGAAATGCCGCAGAAAAGGGGATTAAAAGGTGTATGCCTGATGCGGAAGTGAAAATAATGCCTGTTGCTGACGGGGGAGAGGGAACAGTCCAAGCCCTTGTTTCGGGTTTGGATGGACAGATACACAATGTAACTGTCAAAAACCCAATAGGCGAGGATATTATAGCAACATACGGAACTTTCGGCAAAACTGCAGTTATTGAAATGTCTGCTGCCGCAGGAATAACCCTTATTGACAAAAGTGAACTTAATCCGATTGTTGCTACTACATACGGCGTAGGGCAGATAATCGCCGATGCCATAAATAAAGGATACAGAGATTTTATTGTGGGCATAGGCGGAAGCGCTACCAATGACGGCGGAGTGGGAATGCTTCAGGCTTTAGGTTTTGAGTTTTACGATAAAGAGGGAAAACACGTTCCCTTTGGTGCACGGGGGTTGGGCAAAATAGCAAAGATTTGTGATGACAAAGTAATTCCCGAAGTTTTTGAATGTACTTTTAATATAGCCTGTGACGTTACAAATCCCCTTTTGGGAGAAAATGGGTGCAGTACTATATACGGACCGCAAAAGGGTGCAAGTAAAAAAGACATAGAAATAATGGAGCAGGGTATGAAAAACTACGCTCTTGTTGCAAGTGAAAAATACAAGAAAGCAGATGTTAATTTCCCCGGTGCAGGTGCTGCAGGGGGTATGGGTTTTGCGTTTATGACATTTTTAAATGGAAAACTTAAGTCGGGAATAGATTTGATACTTGAAAAAACAGAGATTGAAAAATATATTAAAGACGCAGATCTGGTAATTACAGGCGAGGGAAAAATTGACGGACAGACTGTTATGGGCAAAGTCCCTGTAGGAATTGCCCGACTTGCGAAAAAATACGGAAAAACCGTAATTGCATTTTGCGGATGTGCAACAAAAGATGCAAGTGCTTTAAACAACCACGGTATTGACGGGATTTTCCCCATTTTGCGTACTGTGTGCACATTGGAGGAAGCTATGAATACTCGAAATGCAATGGAAAATTTAAGTAATACTGCACAGCAGATAATTAATTTTTACAAGGAGGTAATAAAATGATTATTCCAAGAGTACAACAAGAAAAACTATTTAATGAAACAATTTCACTTTCTGAAGTTATAGGGGTGAAAACAACCGATGAAACAGGCGAAAAAGCAATTGAGGTACTTAAGATTTTTATGCCTTCATTTACTTTTGAACAAAATGAAGATAGCATAATTGAATTTGTCTGTGACGGTTCTTTAAAACCAGAAGAATATATTTTAACTGTAACAGACAAGATTGAAATTACATACAGTGATTTTCTGGGGGCAAGAAACGGATGTGCCACTTTAGCACAAATGGTTGCTGATAAGTTTATTAAAAAATGCGAGATTAAAGATTATCCGAAATTTGCATATCGTTCATTTATGATGGATTTGGGCAGAGGCGTAGGCAGAAAAGAAGAAATAAAAGAAGTTATTGTGCGCCTTGCAATGCTTAAATATAACAATATTCATTTCCATATGATGGACTCTCAGGGTTTTGCATGGCAATCGGCAAAGCATCCGAACCTTGCAGGGCCAAAAGGTGACAAATATTCTATGGAATATTTTAAAGGTCTTAATGATTTATGTGTAACATTAGGTCTTAATGTGGTACCTGAGCTTGATGTTCCAGGTCATATGAGAACAATTTTTGACGCTTATCCCAATCTGCAGTGCGAAACTGACAAAGAAGAGAGAGCATGGACTGTCTGCGCAGGAAATGAAGATTTTTATTCACTTTGTTACGATTTGATAGGAGAACTTATTGAAATGTTCCCCTCCTGCAAATATGTGCATATAGGCGGCGACGAGGTTGAAATGACCGACATTAAACGTTGGTGTTATTGGGATGTATGTCCCAAATGTCAGAAACTTGGCAACTCCAAACAGGAAATACATTATCACCTTGTAAAAAGGGTATATGATATAGTAAAATCTTACGGCAAAGAAGTAATGATGTGGAACGACTGGATTGATATTTCAAAACCGTCTCCGTTGCCTAAAGATATAGTTATTGAATTCTGGCGTGTGGCACAAAAAAACAGAGGTCCTTATGAGGGCTGCAGTATGCAGGGTTTTTTAGAGCAGGGATACACAGTAATTAATGCTCATTACCCCGAAACTTATGTGGATTTTAAAGAATATGCAAGCCCTGAGTCTTTGAGCACATGGTTGCCTACATTACGTCCCGAAACAGAAGAACAATATCACAATATGATTATTGGCGGAGAAACCTGTGCGTGGGAATACGGAAACATTCCTGATTACAGATTTTACAGATACACATTGCCGTCACCACTTGGCCTTTTTGCAGACAGACTATGGAACGGAACTTACAAGGAATATGACAGAGAGTATGAAACTGCACTTACGAAGGCGGTTTTAGGCAATGACTGCCCCAAAGATTTGAACATATTTGAATATCTGGGTACAATTATGCCCCCTGCTCACAGCGATATTATGGCAAAAATTGAAAACGTAACTGCAACTGATGAAGAGTTAGACGAAGTACAATTAAAACTGCTTCCTTTGGCGGTAAGTGAAAAGCACGGTAGATATCTTGCTCTTGCATATATTGAATGCCTTTTGTGGATTAAAAATAACAGATAATTTTATTGAATTAACAGGCTTTTTATGTTAAAATAGACAGGAATGAAAAAGACAGGGAGAAACAGTATGGGAACAATGGTAAATGACTTGACAAAAGGCAACGTTACAAAACTTCTTATTAAGTTTGCTATGCCGTTATTTTTGTCAAACGCCTTACAGGCAATTTATAATATAGTTGATATGATTGTTGTAGGACAGTATATCGGCGGAGCAGGAATGTCTGCCGTATCAATCGGCGGCGACATACTTCACCTTTTAACCTTTGTGGCGATGGGCTTTTCCTCTGCAGGTCAGGTTATTATTGCTCAGGATGTAGGTGCAGGAAATTTTGAAAAAGTTAAAAAAACAATAGGCACTATGTTTACCTTTTTACTTATTGCATCTCTTGGCATTTCTGTTATTTGCTACATAATAAGAGATTCAATTCTAACTTGGGTAAATACGCCGCAGGAATCATATAAATATACAATGGATTACACGGTAACCTGTATAGTAGGGCTTGTTTTTATTTACGGCTACAACATAGTCAGCGCTATTCTTCGCGGAATGGGTGACAGCAAAAGACCTTTTTGGTTTATTGTTATTGCGGCAATTTTAAATATTATACTTGACATTTATTTTGTTGCTTATTGCGGTATGGAGGTAATGGGTGCGGCACTTGCAACAGTAATAGGTCAGGCGGTAAGTTTTATAATTTCAATTATATATCTTTACAGAAGCAGAGAGAGTTTCTGTTTTGATTTTAAATTAAAAAGTTTTAAAGTAGATAAACAGGCATTGTCCCGACTTGTGAAGTTGGGAGTGCCTATGGCGATACAGTCGGCGGCAGTAAGTTTTTCAAAAATAGTACTTATGGCGTGGATAAATATGTACGGAGTTGTATATTCGGCGTTGGCGGGAATTTTCAACAAAGTAAACGTTATGAGCGCTATTATTTCAAATTCCTTTACCACTGCGGGAAGTGCTATGGTAGGACAAAATCTCGGAGCAAAGAAATACGAAAGAGTGCCTGAAATTTTAAAAACTGTTGCAATATTCAGTTTCGCAATTACAGGTGTTTTATGTGCGGTAATGCTTATATTCCCAAAACAGGTTTACGGTGCATTTACGAGTGATGCCGCAGTTCTTGCGGTAGCGGGAATACTTACTGCACCCATTATACTTAACTTTATAGGCTCTGCAACAAGAAGCATCAGTTTTTCAATTATTAACGGTTCAGGCAACACCAAACTTAATTTTGCCGTTGCCATAATTGACGGAATTATAAGCAGAATTGGTATTTCTGCATTGTTGGGCTTTACTTTTGGCATGGAATGTCTTGGTTTCTGGTACGGTGATTCCATTGCAGGTTTTGTGCCCATTATAATCGGTATGAGTTTTTATTTATCAGGAAAATGGAAACAAAGGAGAGATTAAAATGAAAACAGTAGTATTTCAGGGGGACTCAATCACAGACTGCGGAAGAAATTACGGTGCAGGTATGAGAAAAGATATAGGACAGGGTTATGCTCTTATTTCAAGTGCCAAATTGTCCTACGAAAACCCTGGCAAGTATGAATTCTATAACAGAGGAATAAGTGGTAACAGAATTGTTGACATTTACGCAAGAATTAAAAAGGACTGCTGGAATTTTAATCCCGATGTTTTAAGTTTACTTGCAGGTATTAACGGCGTTTTACACGAAGAGGCAGAACAAAACGGCGTTGATGCAAAAAGATTTGAAAAAGTATATGAAATGTTAATACAAGACACAATTGAAAGATTTCCTGACATAAAAATTATTCTTATGTCTCCGTTTATCACTCGTCACGAATCAAGAGAAGAAAACTGGGATTGCTTATATTTAGAAACACAAAAAAGAATAAAAGCCGTTGAGAGAATTGCTAAAAAATACAACTGCGCTTACATTCCCTTACAGGAGAAATTTGACGAGGCAATTAAGAATTACCCCGACGTAGAATGGGTGGCAGACGGTGTGCACCCTAATCCCGTAGGTCATCAGTTAATTGCAGAAGCGTGGATTGAAGCATTTAAGGAGATTGAAAAATGATATTTAATGCAACGTTAAGTCAGATGCTGTTCTTGTTTTTGCTGATAATTATCGGCTATATACTTGCAAAGTTAAAACTTGTTCCGGACAATTCGGAAAGGGTTCTTTCAAAACTCGAAAATTACTTGTTTTTACCGGCACTTATTTTAGGCACTTTTATTACCAACTTTACTGTGGAGAAATTGTCAGTTGCCAAAGATTTGCTTGTTGGAAGCATCATAATTGAGGCAGTAGTAATTTTCATTTCGGTTTTTGTTGTAAAATTGTGCAGCCGTGACAGTTATGTGAGAAACATATACCTGTATGGACTTTGTTTTCCAAATTTTGGTTTTATGGGAAATGCAGTAGTTTCTGCACTGTTCCCCGAAATTTACACAGAGTATGTTATTTTTACTCTTGTTTTGTGGCTGGGAATATACCTTTGGGGAGTGCCGGTATTACTAATGGGAGATAACGGTGAAAAAACTTCTTTTGCTCATAGATTAAAGGCTTTTTTAAACCCTATGTTTATTGGAATGATACTGGGTATGGTTATAGGTATTGCAAAAATACCGGTGCCCAAGTTTGTTATTAATACTGTTAATTCATTAGGTGCTTGTATGT
The DNA here is from genome assembly GCA_937914775.1 of uncultured Clostridia bacterium. GTDB lineage: Bacteria > Bacillota > Clostridia > Monoglobales > Firm-18 > RGIG1864. The sequence goes on along the minus strand of CALDNB010000269.1, from coordinate 4,547 downwards.
CACCTGTGGCAATGATTTTAACAGGTATGACGGTGGCAAGATATAATTTAAAAGAAATAATAAGTATAAAGAGCGTTTATGCGGTTACTGTGTTAAGGCTTTTGGTTTATCCGCTGGTATTTCTTGCTGTTACAAAGTTTGTACCAATGGAACAGACGCTTTTGATTTGTGCTTTGTGTTCTCTTGCGATGCCTCTTGGGCTTAACACGGTTGTTATACCAAGTGCATACGGCAAGGACACTAAAGTTGCTGCAGGAATGGCAATAATCTCCCACTTATTTTCCTGCGTTACAATTCCTTTGATTTTTATGATTTTATATAATATATGAGGTGATTTGTTATGAAAACAGGTTTTAGTAAAAGATGCATTACTCCGCCTTATGGAATTGCAATAGGCGGATATTTCAGACCAAGAAGAGTAAAAGGGGTTTTAGACGATTTGTATGCCAGAGTTGTTGTTTTTGATGACGGAGAATCCTACGCAACAATAATTACTCTTGATTTAATTGACTTGCCTGAAAATATGTTTGAAAGAATTAAAGACGCGATCTGCGATGCAACAGACATCAAAAGAGAAGCAATTTTTATAAATTGTTCTCACACTCACACAGGGCCAAGATTCGGATATGACGGTGCTACAGATGAAGAAAGCCCTGAGTATTATAACGAGTTCTTTGTTAACAATGTAAAAACAGGCGTTTTGTATGCACTTGATGATTTAAAAGAGTCAACAATAGAAACTGCAAAAACAGAAGCAAAAAGGATTGCGTTTGTAAGACGTTTCCGTATGAAAAACGGTAAAGTTTTGACCAACCCGGGAGTTGGTAATCCTGAAATTGACCATCCGCTCAGTGAAGTCTATGAAGGAGTTCACCTTGTTAAAATTGTAAGAGACGGCGGAAACGATATTTATATGGTTAATTTTGGCTGTCATGCCGATACAACGGGCGGAGAACTTATAAGTGCAGACTATCCGGGACAGTTGTGCAAAATCCTTGAAAATGCACTTCCCGGAATTCATTGTATGTTTTTGCAGGGCTGTGAAGGTGACGTTAATCATCACGACGTTCGCCCTTCCAAAGCAAGAGCGACAGTTAATAAAAAAAGAGCAAACTATCCCTATTCTATTTCAGAGTATATGGGCAGAGTTCTTGCAGGTGCAGTGCTTTCTGTGGCTTCTTTAACAGAAGAAGTAAAAGCGGACAAATTGTCATTTAAAGTACGTATTGTTGATTTGCCGTCATACCAGCAAAATGAAAAACTTGAAGAAGCAAAAGCGTTGTATGATTTATACAGAAGAGAAGGCAGAGACGCACTTCCCTACGAAGGAATGGAAGTGGAGACCGTCCTTGGAGAAGCATCAAGAATTATCAAACTTGAAAACGGACCGTTGTCATTCCCATACACATTGTCTGCAATAAAAATCGGTGATATGGTGTTTGCAGGAATCGGCGGTGAGGCATTTACAGATATAGGAAACAGAATAAGAGAAAATTCACCTTATGAAAATACAGTTGTTTGTTGTCTTACAAACTGCACGGGCGGTTATATCCCGACTTCTGTGGCATACGAAGAGGGCGGTTACGAAGCAAGAAGTTCGAAATTAGCCCCCGGCGGAGACAACATTATTGTTGATGGAATCTTAGATTTAATAAAAGAATTATAACAAAATCGGAGATGATTTTATGCCAACCCCGCAGGAATTTATAGAAAAAGGGTATGTATATTTCGGGTACTTTCCTCCCGAAATGGAAAGCGAGGAATTATACCCTCATTACATAAAAGAAGAAGTGGAAGATACGGTGCAAAAGATTAAATCGTATCAGAATGAAAATACAGTTACTTTCGGGTTTATGACAGATTTGCATTATGCACCAACCAACGACCACGATATATGTCTTTCACGTACAGTTAACGCATATAAAGAAATTGCAAAACAAGTGGGGTGCGATACACTTCTTTTAGGCGGTGATTTAGGTGCGAACGGAAACAAACAGTTTGCAACTGAGGCTTTTGTAAGATTTCACAAGCATTTTGACGGAGTAAGACATTTCCCTATTACGGGAAATCACGATGACAACACAATATGGCAAAAGTGTATAGACTCACCGACCTCTGACCACCACTTTACCCATAAGGAGTTATATGAACTGTTATTCTCACACTTGCCAAAGTACGGAGTAAAAACAGGCGGAGAGGATATCTTATACTACTATGTTGACGATGCGGAAAATAAAATGCGCTACATCTGTCTTGATATAAGTGACATACCTTTTATTATGGAAGAGGGCAACCTGAAATACAGAGGACAAAATACTTTTGTTCTTTCCCAGAAGCAGGTTGAGTGGCTTACAAAAACTGCCCTTGATTTTAAAGAGGACGGCTGGGGAGCAGTGATTGTGTCTCACTCGGCACTTTGTAAGAACACCCGTTTGAAAGCCGAAGAATACGAAAGCAATTATTTGGATGTTGTTAACGAAACCATAAACGCTTTTGTTGGCAGAAAGAAAGTACAAAAAGAAATGTTTGACGGTGATTTTAGAATAAAACTGGATGCAGATTTCACCAATGCAAAATCACAGATTTACGCAGTAGTTCTGGGACATTTTCACGATGACATTATTGTAAATGAAACAGTTCCCTATATTGCAACTGCAAATTCCTCAATGTATAATTCGCAGTTTTACAAAAGGAATCAGGGGGACAAAACAGAACTTCTGTTTGACTTTATTACTATTGACAAAGCAAAAAGAAAAATATATATTACAAGAGTAGGACAAGGCGAAGACAGAGAAACTAATTATTAATTTTAGGAGATGTGGTAAAATGAAAGTAAATATTATGACTTATAACACACAGCATTGTGAGCACATTATCAGTAAAAAAATTGACTTTGATGCAATTGCAGAAGTGATTAAAGACAGCGGTGCAGAAATAGTGGGACTAAATGAAATGCGGGACCTTGGAAAAGATCCTGAACAGTTTGCAGCACAGGTAAAAGAACTTGCCGACAGACTTGGATATTACTATTACTTTGCAAAAGCAATTGAATTTGATTATGACTGGTTAAGATGCCCTTACGGCAACGGGCTTCTGTCCAAATATCCTATTTTAGAAGCAGAAACAATTGCTATTCCTGACCCTGTAGAGAAAAAGTACAAGGGATACTACGAAACAAGATGCCTTTTAAAAGCAAAAATAGATGTAGCAGACGGGCTTAACGTGTTGGTAAGTCATTTTGGTCTTAACCCTGATGAGGCAGAAAATGCAGTTAATACAGTTTTAGAAAATCTGCCCACAGAAAAGACTGTGTTTATGGGTGACCTTAATTTAAAACCTGAAAGCGAACTTTTAAACCCCATCCGCGAACAACTGGTGGATGTTGCAACATATTCAGACAAAGAGTTGTTAACCTGGCCATCAACAGGACCCGAAAGAAAAATCGACTATATATTTGTAAGCAAAGATGTAAAAGTGTTAGGTGCAGATGTTCCTGTAAAAGAGGTATCAGACCATTGCCCCCACACAACAATAATTGAATTATAGGAGAAGAAAAATGGGTATTATAAACGATAAATTTATGTTTACAAATAAAACGGGCAAAAAGCTATACTTTGATTATGCAAAAGATTTGCCCATTATTGACTATCATTGTCACTTGTCTCCTAAAATGATAGCAGAAGACTATAAATTTCAGGACGCTTATGATTTGTTCTTAGGCGGTGACCACTACAAATGGCGTCAGATGAGAAGTTTTGGTATTGACGAAAAAATGATTACAGGTGACGGAGACAGATATGAAAAGTGGCTCGGTTTTTGTGAGGTTATGCCGTATCTTATCGGTAATCCTTTATACCACTGGACTGCTCTTGAACTAAAGAGATATTTTGACATTGATAAACCTCTTTGCCCTGAAACTGCAAAGGAAATCTGGGACAAAGTAAATGCTAAATTAAAACTTGACAGTTTTTCTGCCAAGAATTTAATACTACGTTCAAATGTGGAAACAATATGCACTACAGACGACCCTGCAGACGATTTAGAGTATCATAAACAGATAAAAGAGCAGGGCTTTAAAACTAAGGTCTTGCCAACATTCCGTCCCGACAAGGCAGTAAATATTGACAAAGACGGTTTTAAAGAGTATATAAAATCAAATGGAATAGAAAGTTACATACAACTTGAAAACTGGTTAAAAGAAAAGATTGCTTACTTTAATGACAACGGATGCAAACTTTCAGACCACGGTCTTGACTATGTACCGTTTGTTTTAGGTAATCCTGAGGGAGTTTTCCAAAAAGCAATGAAAGGTGAAAGCGTAACAAAGGAAGAGGCAGATGTATTTAAAACTGCAGTAATTATTCTTTGTGGTATTGAATATGCAAAATACGACTGGACAATGCAAATTCACGTTGGCGCTATAAGAAACAACAATAAAAAGATGTTTGAGAAACTGGGTGCTGACACAGGCTTTGACAGTATTTCCGACAAAAACAGTGTATCAAAGCTATCTCGCTTAATGGATAAGCTAAATAGTGAAGACAGCC
>CALDNB010000268.1 GCA_937914775.1 uncultured Clostridia bacterium | reverse complement strand
AGAGGCGCAGGTTTAGGCGGCGGTCATGATGAAAGAGAACAGACTCTTAATCAGTTGCTTGTAGAAATGGACGGTTTTGGTGATAATCAGGGCGTAATTGTAATTGCCGCAACTAACAGACCTGACATTTTAGACCCTGCACTGTTAAGACCGGGCAGATTTGACAGACAGGTAGTTGTAGGTACTCCTGACTTAAAGGGCAGAGAAGCAATTTTAGGTGTTCATACAAGAAAGAAACCATTAGAAGATGACGTTAATTTAGAAACTCTTGCTAAAACTACTGCAGGTTTTTCAGGTGCAGACTTTGAAAACTTAACTAATGAAGCGGCACTTTTAGCAGCAAGAAGAGATAAAACAAAAATCGGTATGCCTGAATTTGAAGATGCAATAATTAAGATTATTGCAGGACCTGAGAAAAAGGCAAGAGTAATTACCAAAAAGGAAAAAGAACTGACTGCTTACCACGAAGCAGGTCACGCAATTGTTACACGTCTTATTCCTACTCAGGACCCTGTTCATCAGGTGTCAATTATCCCAAGAGGAAGAGCAGGTGGCTACACTTTGTCACTACCCTCTCAGGACAAATTCTATGCTTCAAAAACTGAAATGCAAGACGAAATTGTTGTATTGCTTGGCGGAAGAGTTGCAGAGAAACTTGTTCTTGACGATATTTCTACAGGTGCGTCAAACGATTTGGAAAGAGCCACCGCTATTGCAAGAAATATGGTGGTTAAGTACGGTATGAGCGAGAAGTTGGGCTCTATGACTTTCGGCTCTGACAATTCCGAAGTATTTATCGGCAGAGACTATGGCAGAACAAGAGATTACAGCGAAAATGTTGCTTCACAGATTGATACGGAAATCAAAGGAATTATCGATACTGCATACCAGAGATGCGAGAAATTGATTAAAGACAATATGGACGCTTTAAACAGGGTTGCTGAAGCATTATTGGAAAAAGAAACTATTAATGCAGAGGAATTTGAAGAAATATTTACAAGAGAAGAAGTAGATGAATAAAAAATACGGCTCTTAAGAGCCGTATTTTTTTTTATTCTAGTTACCGCATTCGATACTTATTTCGTTGAAAATCTTTAAATAATCATCAGTTGTTGTATTTGCTTTTTTCTCACCAGAAACATCTAATATTATGTTGCCGTCGTGCATCATAACTGTTCTTGTACCGTACTGAACTGCGTGACGAAGATTATGAGTAACCATTAATGTTGTGATTTTCTGTTCGCTTACGATTTTTTGTGTAAGTTCCATTACGGTATCGGAAGATTTAGGGTCAAGTGCCGCTGTGTGCTCGTCTAACAGTAGCAGTTTCGGCTTTATAAGTGTTGACATTATAATTGATATTGCCTGACGCTGACCGCCTGACAATGTTCCCACAACATCGTAAAGTCTGTTTTCAAGTCCCATTCCCAGTTGCTCTAACAGTGTTCTGTATTTGTCTTTTGCTTTAATGTTAAGCCCCTTTGTAAGGTTATAACTTTTAAGTTTGTTGTCAGCAAGTGACAGGTTTTCAAAAATTGTCATTGAAGAACAAGTTCCCATTGACGGATTCTGGAACACCCTTGCAATTTCTTTTGCTCTTTTATAGTTTGGTAATTTTGTTATGTTTTTATCGTCTAAAATTATTTCGCCATTGTCAATATCTATGTCACCCGAAATAATGTTTAAGGTTGTAGTTTTACCCGAGCCGTTACTGCCTACAACACCCACAAATTCGCCCTCTTTTATTTCCAAATTAAAATCGGTAAACAGAATTTTTTCGTTAGG
>CALDNB010000267.1 GCA_937914775.1 uncultured Clostridia bacterium | reverse complement strand
ACACCGATGGTGCCGCGTTTGGCATCTTCCGCTTTCAGAGAAGTGTAGTTGAAAAGGCGTTTGTATTTATAATCAAAGAGATTCGGAATATCGCTTTTTTTGATTTTCACATCGGCACCGCGTTCGCAGCGGTTACCGGAAATGAGCTTATCTCCATTAAAATCGTTGATATCGCCGTTTATAAATCTCATTCCGTTATAACCAAGTTCACTTGCAAGTTTTGTACAGTCTTTGATTACATCTTCTTTTAAATCTATTCCTATTACTTCAACCTTCTTTTTTGTTTCGTTAGTAATAAAATAGTATAGTGCAAAAGTAAGATATGCTTTTCCGCAACCAAAATCAACAATGGTGATTTTTTTGCCGAAATCAAGTTCTTTTATACTGTTGCCCAATATTTCAATATACCTGTTTATCTGAACAAATTTGTTGTATTTTGTTGGCTTAATTTTACCGTCGGGTGTAGAAATGCCAAGACTTACTAAAAAATCGTATGTAACACCATCTTTAAAATAGTAATTCTTACTTTTGTTGTGCCCATCTATTGACATACTTTTTGTAGGATTACTGCTTTTAATATTAAGGTTGCCTTTTTTACCAACAAGTATCTGATAATCATGCTTGTCCGTAAACAATGAAAAATTCTTGTATAAGGGTAAAGTTTCAAGAAGTTTCTCTTTAAAATCTTTACAGTTTTGCTGATACGCCTTTTTTTCATCAAAACTTTCAAACTGATACATTGTTTCGCCTTTAGATAAAAATGGCGAAACAGTTACCTTTTTATATGGGGTAACTGCATTTCTTTTGTTTGACAATACACCGTATATTAAATTTTCACTGTTTAAAATCTTTATCAGTCTGTCCATTTAATAATCAAGCCCCTGTAATTAAATATAGTTTCGCCATCTTCTGCTTTTCCGTTTACTATGCAAAGCAAATTATCTCTTTTAATGTATAAAACATCATCTTCACAGTAAACATTAACATTTCCCGTCTGTAACTGCGTGTATTTATTTTTAATTTCTGCTAAACTTTTTACATAAGAAAGCAAGTCGTTATCAATACAGTCCCATTTAAAGTAACCTCTGTTAAAGGGGTCTCTGCCGCCCTCCATACCTATCTCGTCACCGTAATATATGCATGTAATCCCGGGAAGAACAAACTGTAAAAACATTGCGGTTTTAAGAAGTTCTTTTTGGTTGCCAAGAAAAGTAAGAGCCCTTACTGTATCGTGAGTAGAAATACTGTTCATTAAACAATCTACTGAATCTTTAGGATAGTTTTCAACAATTGTCATAATGTTTTTAGAAAACTGCTCACCTGAAATGTTATTTAAAACATAGTCCAATATACTGTTTTTAAAGGGATAATTCATAACAGTATCAAGTTCGGGGCCTGTAAAATATCTTCTTCTTACTCCGTAACTTTCTTTGTTTGAAGCATCCTCCCACACTTCCCCTATTACTATTGCCTCGGGATTTATCTCTTTTACCCGTTTCCGTAATAAATATATAAATTCGTCCGGAAGTTCGTCTGCTACATCAAGACGAAAACCACCTGCTCCTGCATCTAACCAGTACTTAATAACGCTGTCTTCACCCGTTATGATGTAATCAATATAAGAGGGGGTCATTTCGTTAACATTAGGAAGGGTCTTTATTCCCCACCAACAGTCATATTCATTTGGATAGTTTTTAAACTGATACCACTCTTTGTACTGGGACTGGGGATTGGTAACCGCGTCATTGAAATAAATACTGTTGCTTCCCGTGTGAGAAAATACCCCGTCTAAAATTATGCTTATGCCAACCTCTTTTGCACTTTTGCAAAGATTTACAAAATCATCGTAAGTTCCAAGCATAGGGTCAATGGTTTTGTAATCGTAAGTATCGTATCTGTGATTTGAGTATGCTTTAAAAACAGGATTTAAATATATAATTCTAACGCCTAAATCTTTTAAATAATCAAGTTTTTCCTCTATTCCTTTTAAATTACCGCCAAAAAAGTCGCTGTTTGTAATTTCACCGTACTGATTTGGCAAATGTTCAGGAATATCATTTTTGTTCTGGTGAACTGTAAAAGGCTGTAATTTTTCCGATAAATCACACTGCCCGTAAGCGTTAAATCTGTCGGGGAAAATCTGGTACATAACTCCGCCCTTAAATCTTTCGGGAGTTTTATAATCGCTAGGTATGCAGGAAATCTGCCACATATCCCCGTCTTCAATATTAGTATCGCTGTACCCGTATTTAAAAAGCCGAAAACTTGATTCTTTCCCATCAATTTCAAAGTAATAGAAATAAAGACCTGTTTTTTTAATACTGAAATTACAGGTAAATATTTCGTACATTTCATATTGTCCGCTTTTGGCAAAATCAAATTTTTCGCACAAACCGCAATCATCCGTAAGAACAAGTCTTACGGATAATGTGTTTACTGTTACAGGTATATGCACGGAAATCTCACAATTTTCATTTTCCCGTACACAACCAAAAGGTTTTTTAAATTTTAAATCTTTGCTGTTGTATAAAATTCGCATTATATCACTTTATATTCCAAATATTTTTTGCGTATTCTTTAACTGAACGATCAGATGAGAAAATTCCCGCTTTAGCAATGTTTACCAGTGACATATTGTTAAACTTCTTCTGGTCTTTGTATGTTTCGGACACTCTCTGGTGCGCCTTAACATAAGAGTCAAAATCAGCAAGTGTCATATAAGCATCTGCAACACCGTAATTACCGTTTAGTAATGAGTTTTTGATATCTGTAAAGGCTGTGCCTAAAGCACCATTGTCAAGCATATCAACCACTTTTTTAAGTTCAGGATTGCTGTTATAGAAGTCTTGTGGGTGGTAACCTCTTCTCCATAACTCCTCAACCTCTTGTGATGACAGACCGAACAGGAACATATTTTCTTCTCCTACCTGTTCAAAAATCTCAACATTGGCACCGTCCATTGTACCGATTGTAACTGCACCGTTAATCATAAGTTTCATATTACCGGTTCCTGATGCTTCTTTACCTGCAATTGAAATCTGTTCTGAAATGTCGGCAGCAGGAATAATAATTTCTGCAAGAGAAACCTTATAATCTTCAATAAATACAACTTTGATTTTACCGCCAATGTCAAGGTCGGAGTTAACAACATCTGCAACGGCGTGAATTAACCTTATAATCTGTTTAGCCATTAAATAACCGCTTGACGCTTTTGCCGCAAAAATGAATGTTCTTGGCGGTATGTCAAGATTAGGATTTTCTTTTAATTTATTGTAAAGATAAATAATATGCAAAACATTTAAAAGTTGTCTTTTGTATTCGTGAAGTCTCTTAATCTGCACGTCAAATATTGAATCTGGATTAACCTTAATTCCGTTAACCTCTTCAATATATTTAGCAAGACGAAGTTTGTTCTGATGCTTGATTTCACTTAATTTATTAAGCACTTCTTTGTCATCATAGTAATCCATTAGTTTTTCTAACTTTGTAGCATCTTTTATAAATCCGTTACCGATTAATTCTTTTAAATAATCGGTAAGGAGAGGATTAGACTGACAAAGCCATCTTCTGTATGCAATACCGTTTGTTACATTCAAAAATTTATCAGGCATAATGTTGTAATAATCATTAAAAATAGACTGCTTTAAAATTTCAGAATGTAATTTTGATACACCGTTTACGCTATGACAACAAGCAAGACAAAGGTTTGCCATTCTAACTTCGCCGTTTGCAATAACTGACATATATTCAATTTTAGGAATGTCACCTGGATATTTGCTGTTTAACAGTTCATTTAAGCGTCTGTTGATTTCACATACTATCTGGTAAATACGTGGCAACTGCTGGTTAAACAAGTGCATATTCCATCTTTCTAAGGCTTCGCTCATAACTGTATGGTTTGTATATGACAAAGTTTTAGTGGTAATATCCCACGCCTGATCCCAGCCGTAGCCGTATTCGTCCATAAGAATTCTCATTAATTCAGGAACACATAAAGCAGGATGTGTGTCGTTAATATGAATAGCCGCTAAATCTGCAAAATTGTCAAGAGTTTTGTATTTTTTGTAGTGAGCCTTAACAACACTTTGAAGTGATGCAGAAACAAAGAAATACTGTTGTCTTAATCTTAAGGTCTTGCCCTCAATGTGCTCGTCAGCAGGGTATAGTACTTTCGAAATTACTTCTGCTATTGTGTTTTGCTCTAATGCTTTTGCATAATCACCTCTTGAAAATGCAGACATATCAATTCTGTTTGGTGATTTTGCACTCCATAAAACAAGTTTGTTAACTGCTTCGCTGTTGTGCCCTGAAATAAATAAGTCGTAAGGTACAGCCATAACGGAAATGTAATCCTTGTGTTCTACTTTATAATTTCCATTTTCAAAAGATTCCTGAGCAATACCGCCGAATTTTACTTCTATACTGTCATCTTCTCTGCAGTTAAGCCATACGTCGCCCATAGACAACCAGTCATCAGGGAACTCCATCTGCCAGCCGTCAACAATTTTCTGCTTAAAGATACCAAATTCATATCTGATTGAAAAACCCGTAGCAGGAATTCCAACACTTGTGCAGGAGTCCATGTAGCAAGATGCAAGTCTTCCAAGACCTCCGTTTCCAAGACCTGCGTCAGGTTCTAAAGCATATAATTTTTCAATGTCAAAGCCGTATTTTGAAAGCACTTTTTCAAAAACATTAGCAACCCCTAAATTGTAAAGGTTGTTTTTAAGAGAAGTACCAACTAAAAATTCCATTGACATATAGTAAACTTGTTTACCGCATTTTTCTACCACGTCGCTGTTAAAATCAGCGTATTTTTTAGTAAGAAGGCTTTTTACTGCTTTACATAGTGCTTTATACACCTGTATTTCAGATGCGTCTTTAATTGTGCATCCGAAATTTTCCATACATTCGTTGTTTAATAAATTAAGTCCTGCTTCCTGAGTTAGTTTCATTATTAATATTCCTTTCCTGTGCTTTCGTATAGTTCCATATATTTTTGTGCAGACTGTTTCCAGTCAAGATTTAATCGTAATAACTTCTTAATAACTTTTTCACGTTTTCCCTTGTTGTAATAGAAGGTTTCTGCTCTGTTTATTGCATCTAACAAATCGTTCGCATCGTAGGTCTTAAAAGTAAAACCGTAACCCTCAAGAGTTTCTGTATTAAGTGGTAAAACTGTGTCAAAAAGACCACCTGTTTCGCGGACAATAGGGATTGTACCGTATCTCATAGCAATCATCTGCGATAAACCGCAAGGTTCGCTTTTAGAGGGCATAAGCAAGAAGTCTGCACCTGCATATACCTGACTTGCCAGTTTTCCGTCAAATTTAATGTTTGCTGAAATTTTGTCGTGACAAACATAGTCGTAATACTTAAATGTGTCCTCAAATTGTGCGTCACCTGTACCCAGAATAATCAGTTGAATTCTGTGGCGTGACAGTTCATTCATAATCTTTTCTACAAGGTCAATGCCCTTGTGTGCCACAAGCCTTGAAATAATTGCAAAAACGGGAATGTCAGCATTTACCTCAAGTCCTAATTGTTGCTGCAAGAACAGTTTATCCTCTGTTTTTCCCTTTAAATCCACACTGTTGTAATTCATATACAGATTTTTGTCTGTTTTCGGATTAAATACATCGGTATTAATTCCGTTAACAATACCGGACAATTTGTATCTGTTTTCACTTAAAATGTTTTCAAGACCATGAGCAAAATAAGCGTAAAGTATTTCGCAGGAATAAGTGGGCGAAACTGTTGTAAGTTTGTCGCATAATACAACTGCGCTCTTCATTGCATTTACGCAGTCGCCAAAGGTTACAACACCTCTCCATTCCTCTCCTACTCCCAAAACTTCTGACAAAAATGAATTATCCGCTTTTCCCTGATATTCTATATTGTGAATAGTAAATATAGTTTTAATGTTTGATAACTTTTCAATTTTACTGTAGAATTCCTTGTAAAATAACGGAATATATGCTGTTTGCCAGTCGTTACAGTGAATAATATCGGGCACAAAATCAATGTACTGTAATGCCTCTAAAACCGCTTTTGAAAAGTACGCAAAAATTTCACCGTCGTCAATATGTCCGTAACAGGAATTTCTGCAGAAATAGTATTCGTTGTCAATAAAATAATAAGTTACTGCTTTTCTTTTGTTTTTTGCTCTGTATTTGTATAATCCGCAGTACAGGTTACGCCATGCAAGAGGCATTTCAAAAGATGTCACAAATTCAAAATCATATTTGTCGTTTTCTTTTACTGATTTGTAAAAGGGCAAAAAAACTACAATTTCATTGCCGTCAATTTTGCACAACTCCAAAGGCAACGCTTCTGCAACGTCGCCAAGACCTCCTGTTTTTATAAAGGGCGCACCCTCACTTGCTGCATAAAGTATTTTCATAAATGATGTCCCCCATTAAACTATATTGCCTTTTCCTATTATAAGCGGTAACTGTGATGCTCCCGCCAAAACTGTATTTTCGTTTACAGTAACGTCTTTATCAGTAATAACATTAACAAGATTTGCGCCTTTTTTAATAACTGTTCCCTGATTGATAATTGAATTTTTAACAACTGCGCCTTCTTCTATTACTACGTCTCTGAAAATTACGCTGTTTTCGATTTCGCCTTTAATTATACAACCGTCTGCTAAAATACAGTCTTTAACAGAACAACCGCTTTCGTAGAACGTTGGTGCTTCGTCACGAACTTTTGTGTAAATAGGAGCAGACTTTTTAAATATGCTCTTTTGCACTTTCTTGTCTATTAATGATAAGTTGTTTTTAAAATAAGTTGTTATGTTTCTGTTTCTTAAAACAACGTCGTCAAACTTGTAACAGTTAATTGTTATGTTGCCTGCAATGTACTGTCTTTGAAGAAAATCTTTTTCGAAATGGCAAAGACCGTGAGAAACAGACCTTTCAATAATCTCTATTAAGTCTGTTCTTTTCATAATATACATGCCCATACCTGTATATTCGCCCTCGTTAACAATAGAATTAACCGCCATATCAACAACTTTGTTTTTAAATAACTTCAATACCAGTTCATTGTTGACATTGTCTTTTGACTGGTAGTCCTGGTTTGCAACAACAGTAATTGTTGCACCTGATTTAATGTGAGATTTCAAAACTTCTTCAAAATCAATGTTGCAGATAACTGTGGAGTCACACATTAAAACGTAATCTCTTTTTGAACACTTAAGGAACATAAGGGCAGAATTTAAAGCCTCAAGTTTTCCTTTATATACAGTAGTTACGCCTGAAGCAAAGGGTGGCAAAATGTATAAACCGCCGTTTTTTCTGTTTAAATCCCAGTCACTTGCATCTCCGAAATGGTCCATTAGTGACTGGTAGTTGTATTTTGTGATAATACCAACTTTTGTTACGTTTGAATTTACCATATTTGAAAGAGTAAAGTCAACTTGTCTGTAACGTCCGCCGAAAGGTAGTGAAGCAACAGTTCTGTTTTTTGTCAGTTCGCCCATTTCGGCATCATAAATATTTGAAAAAATAATACCTAACATTTCCATAACTATTACCTCCTTACTTAATTTCACCTGTGGGAACAACAGTGTCGTCTAATACTTCTCTGTCGTTACCAACAACGGTAATTCTTATATTTTGTTTCATATCAAGGTTTTCCCCGATAACAGCATTTTTACCTACTACTGTTCTCTCGCCAATAATTGCATACTGGATATTTGCACCGTCTTTAATTACCGCACCGGGCATAATAACACTTTTGTTAATTACAGCATTCTTTCCAACAGTACAACCGGTTGAAATAATTGAATTTTTTACCTGACCTTCAATTGTGCAACCCTCGGTGATGTATGAATTTTCAACTTTTGCATTTTTGGTAATTGTACTTGAATTCATTGCATAGTTTCTTGCATAAATTCTAAAATCAGAATCCTTGATTTTCAATTCTCCGTCTTTGTCAAGTAAGTCCATATTTGCTTCCCAAAGACTTTCAATAGTACCCACGTCTTTCCAGTAACCGTCAAAGTTATAAGCGTACATACTTTTTCCGTCTCCAAGCATTTTTGGAATTATGTTTTTACCAAAATCGTTGCTTGATTCAGGGTCTTCTTCATCGTTTATAAGATAATCTCTTAGCACCTGCCACTTGAATACGTAAACACCCATAGAAGCATTTGTGCTTTTTGGCACTTTCGGTTTTTCTTCAAACTCGACAATTTTATTTTTCTTGTCTGTGTTCATAATACCAAACCTTGATGCTTCGGACAAAGGAACATCTAAAACTGCAATTGTACAGTCTGCATCCTTTTCTTTGTGGTATTTTATCATTTTTTTATAGTCCATCTTGTAGATATGGTCTCCTGACAGTATAAGCACATTTTCAGGATTATACTTGTCAACAAAACTGATGTTCTGGTATATTGCATTTGCCGTTCCTTTATACCATTCAGTTTTCTTGCTTCTCTGGTACGGCGGCAGTATAAATGCTCCGCCAAAATTTCTGTTTAATCCCCACGGTTGACCATTCCCTATATAGTTGTTAAGTTCAAAGGGTTGATATTGTGTTAATATTCCTACAGTGTCTATGCCCGAATTAACACAGTTTGCAAGAGGAAAGTCAATAATTCTGTACTTTCCGCCGAATGCTACTGCAGGTTTTGCGTTTTCTTCCGTAAGCACCATAAGACGGCTGCCCTGTCCCCCTGCCAATAGCATTGCGATACAATCTTTACTTCTGTAGTTCATTTTTTAAACCCCCATTCGTATATTTGTAAAAAGTCACCGATAACGGTGGAATAGTTAATGAAACGCTGTTGTCAAACCCGTGCATACAAATCTTTTTCGTTTTAATTCTTCTAAGGGGCGTGCCTGTGCCAAGATATTTTTTGTAATCTGTAGAGAAAACAGGTTTTAAATATCCCTCTTTTGGAACGCCTACCAGATAATTTATTCTTTTAACGGGACAAAAATTACATACTGCAATAATTTCATCACCGTTTTTTGCAATTCGCCTGAATGCAATTACGCTGTTCTGGTTGTCGTCGGCACTTATCCAGGAAAAGCCCTCCCAGCCTTGCTCGTTATCCCAGAACTGAGGATTATCAAGATAAAACTTGTTTAAATCCTTTGTAAATTTCTGCGCAACACTGTGAATTTTGTCATCAAGCAAATGCCAGTCCAGTCCTGTTGCATAATTCCATTCGTTAAACTGGGCAAACTCCGTACCCATAAAAGTCAGTTTCTTTCCCGGGTGTGCAATCATATACGCCATAAAAGTTTTGAAATTATCAAACTTTTGTCCGTTATCCCCGGGCATCTTGTTATATAATGAACGTTTGCCGTAAACTACTTCGTCATGAGAAATTGGCAATATAAAGTTTTCAGAAAACGCATAGGTTAAAGAGAAAGTAAGGTTGTTGTGGCAACCTTTACGGAACAATGGGTCCTGACTCATATACGTTAGCATATCGTTCATCCAGCCCATATTCCATTTAAAACTAAAACCAAGACCTCCGTCATAGGGCGGCAACGTAACCATTGGAAATGCCGTTGACTCCTCTGCAATCATTAATACTGAACTTTTTGTGTCATAGGCAGCACTGTTCATTTTCTTTAAAAACTCTACTGCCTCAAGGTTTATATTGCCTCCGTCTTTGTTTCTTCTCCACTGTCCGTCATTTCGTCCGTAATCAAGATAAAGCATTGATGCAACCGCATCTACTCTGATTCCGTCAATATGATACTTTTTAAGCCAGAAGCAAACGTTTGAAACAAGAAAAGATACTACTTCCCCTCTACCGTAATCAAATACTCTTGTGTTCCAGTCCTTGTGCTCATTTTTAAGGGGGTCGCTGTACTCGTAACAGCAAGTACCGTCAAATTCGTAAAGACCGTTTTCGTCTTTAGGAAAGTGTGCCCCTACCCAGTCTAAAATAACACCTATACCGTTTTTATGGCACTTGTCAACAAAATTCATAAAATCAATGGGAGTGCCAAATCTTGAAGTTGGCGCATAATAGCCGGTTACCTGATAACCCCATGACGGGTCATAAGGGTATTCAGATACAGGCATCAACTCAATATGGGTGTAGTTCATTTTCTTCACATAAGGAATAAGTTTGTCTGCCAAATCATTGTAAGAAAAATAATTTCCGTCGGGATATTTGCACCAGGAAGCCAGATTAACCTCGTAAATATTAATCGGTCTTTTAGTATTATCAAAAGACTTTTTTAAATATTGTTGATCCTGCCAGTTAAAACCTGACAAATCATAAACTTTAGATGCATTTTCAGGTCGTGTGCAGGTGTGAAAAGCATAAGGGTCGCTTTTATAAACCGAACTTCCGTCGGGCTTTACTATGTAGTACTTATATGCATCATAAATCTCTGCTTCTGTTGTTGTTTCCCAAATTCCGTATCCAATTTTTACCATTGGCAATGAATAGATGTCCCAGTTGTTGAAATCACCAACCAGACTAACGCTTTTAGCATTTGGTGCCCATACTCTGAAAACGAAGCCGTCTTTTACTTTGTGGCAACCTAAAAACTCGTATATATCTCTGCTTTCTCCTCTAATAAATTTGTCTAACATTAAATACACCTTTTTCGCTATATTATTTGAAAATTATTCTTTAAATAATCAAGGGACTTAAGCCTGTTTCCAGTTTGTGCCGCAACATAGTTTTCCGAAAGAATATTTAGCTGACTTAAAACCTCTCCACTTGCATTAAATGAAAAAATCTTATTATCATCACAATATAAAATATAAAATATCGCATTGTAGGTATCGTGATTCATATTCGTCCTTGGAGAACATTTGCTGCAATAAACAACGCCGTCATCTGCGGAAAAATATGTAATATCATCTTTTTCTCCGCAATTATTACAACTACTGATTAAAGGAGCAAAACCGCACATTGTCATAAGACGTAACTCGAAAACTGGTTTAATAACAGAATAGTTATCGTGCTTCTCTAAATAATAAAGAGTATTAAGAAGAAGTTTTAAAACACTGTTGTCCTGTTGCTCTACCATAACTGAACCTGTAAGGTCGCAAAAATATGTTGCATAGGATAGTTTTTCAAAATCATTTCGCAAAGTAAAGAAATTATAAATACAGTCAGCCGAAGAAACGTTATACATACTTTTGCCTTTAGATATGATAAATTTACTGTAACAAAATAATGAGCAGGCGCCAGAAATTTTGCTTTTGAAACTTCTTACCCCTGCTGCACTAACTTGTATTTTACCCATTTCTTCTGTTAAAACGGTAAATATTTTGTTGCCTTCTCCTACTTTGGTTTCTTTAATAATCAGACCTTTTACAGTTGTCGTCTTCATTGGTTTTTGACTCACCTGACTTGTCAGTAAAATTCATTATATTTTTATACTCTAGATAAGTTGTAATACTTCCGGTTTTTTTAAAAAAATTCCATGTAAAGTCCTGTAACAATTATACCACCCTTTCAAAATATTGTCTATAGTTATATTTTGAGAAAAG
>CALDNB010000266.1 GCA_937914775.1 uncultured Clostridia bacterium | reverse complement strand
GTGAAAAAGCACCCATACCGCCTGTGTTTAAGCCTTTGTCGTTGTCAAATACTCTCTTGTGGTCCTGTGCAGAAACCATAGGTACAAGGGTTTTGCCGTCTGTAAAAGCAAGAACAGAAACCTCCTGACCAACTAAAAATTCTTCAATAACTACCTTGTTTCCGGCGTTGCCGAAAGCCTTGTCGTCCATAATTTCGTGCACTGCTTTTACTGCATCATCATAGTTTTCAGCAATAATTACGCCTTTTCCTAAAGCGAGACCGTCTGCTTTAACTACAATTGGCATTTTTTGAGTTTTAAGATACTCAATTGCATCATAAGAACTTCGTATTCAGCAGTAGGAATACCGTACTTTTTCATAAGATTTTTTGAAAAAACTTTACTGCCCTCGATAATTGCTGCTTTAGCCACAGGACCGAAAGCGTTCAGACCATTTTCGTTTAGTTTATCTACCATACCTAAAACCAACGGGTCGTCAGGTGCAACTACAGTCATATCAATTTGATTTGATTTTGCAAAATTTACGATGCCGTCAATGTCTGTCGCTTTAATATCAACACACTCTGCAAGTTCAGCGATACCGCCGTTACCGGGTGCGCAGTATATTTTATCAACATTTTTGTTTTGTGAAATTTTATGTATTATTGCATGTTCACGGCCGCCGCCGCCCACTACCAGTATTTTCATATTTTATCCCTCTCTTAGTGATGGAATAGGCGGATTTTAGTAAACGCCATAGCCATATTGTATTTGTCGCAAGTTTCTATAACATTGTCGTCTCTTATAGAGCCACCCGGCTGTGCAACGTATTTAACACCTGTTTTACTTGCTCTGTGAATATTGTCTCCAAATGGGAAGAAGGCGTCTGAACCAAGAGCGACATCAGTTAAAGTTTTTAACCAGTCTTTTTTCTCTTGTGCAGTTAACGGCTCTGGTTTTACCGTGAAGAAGTTTTCCCATTCGCCGTCATTTAAAACGTCTTCTGAAAAATCAGATATATATACGTCTATTGTGTTGTCTCTGTCAGGGCGTCTGATGTCTTCTCTAAAAGGAAGATTAAGCACCTTCGGATGCTGACGGAGATACCAGTTGTCAGCCTTGTTTCCTGCAAGTCTTGTGCAGTGTACTCGTGACTGCTGACCTGCACCGATGCCTATAGCCTGTCCGTCTTTTGCATAGCAAACAGAGTTCGACTGTGTATATTTAAGTGTTATAAGAGCAATTAGAAGGTCAATTTTTGCGCTTTCGGGGATGTCTTTGTTTTTTGTAACGATTTCGTCAAGCATTGACTTGTCAATTTTCAAGTTGTTTCTGCCCTGTTCAAATGTGATACCAAAGCAGTCTTTGTGTTCAATTTCTTCAGGAACGTAATTTTCATCAATTTCTATTACTGTATAGTTACCTTTTCTTTTGGTTTTTAATACTTCCAGTGCCTCGTCGGTGTAAGAGGGGGCAATAATTCCGTCTGAAACTTCACGGGCTATAAGTTTTGCAGTCTGTACGTCACAAGTATCAGACAAAGCGATGAAATCACCGTAAGAAGACATTCTGTCTGCACCCCTTGCTCTTGCGTATGCAGTAGCCATTGGAGAAAGTTCCAAATCTTCTACAAAGTATATTTTCTTCATAGTGTCTGAAAGTTCCTTGTAAACTGCTGCACCTGCAGGGCTTACGTGTTTAAACGATGCTGCAGCAGGTAAACCTGTTGCTTCTTTTAATTCTTTAACTAGTTGATAACTGTTAAAGGCATCTAAAAAGTTTATGTATCCTGGTCTGCCGTTTAAAACTCTGATTGGTAAATCTTTACCGTTTTTCATAAAGATTTTAGACGGAACCTGATTGGGATTACAACCGTATTTTAGCAGTAATTCATTCATTATTTTGCCTCCTATTGGTTTTTGTTTACTATTCTTGTTTCTGTTTTGTTCGAATTGACGTCAATGTATCTTACAAACAAAGAAACTTTGTTTTGTTCGTTCAGATTATTCCATAAAATATCTGTAAAATCGTCAATATTTTTATCTAAAGCAATAACTTCAGGGTCACCCTCAAATGAAGGAATAGGATTGCCGTCGCACTTGTAAGTGTGGATGAAATGTCCGATACCATTTTGCGGCTCTTTGTACTCGTAGAAAAATCTTTGTACAGAGTTTTCGTCGCCCATAGCACTTTTTAATATTGATAATTTATAACCGTCTTTATTGATTATGCCTGAAATTCTTGGAGTGAAGTTTGGTGGGTCAGGCTCAAAAGTACGTGTTCTTAAAGCGTTTTCGAATGTATCACCTTTTGTTATGTAATCGTAAACTGTGTCTGTCTGGTCTCCGTTTGTAACAACGGTTGTTTCACCGTCAACTCTTACAGGTGAATAAATAATAAGACTCGGGTCAGTTAGTTTTGACTCGTCAAAGGCTTTTGTCTTAATGCCTTCTCCGTCAACTTCAAAAATTCTGTTTCTGCTGTTTTCACTTCTGCCCATAATAAAGTAAGCAATAATGTTTTTAGTGCCGTCTTTGCTTCTGCCTAAAATAATTCCACGTCCGGGATAAGCATTACCGCTAAGCACTTTTGCAATATCCATTATTTCCATAATAATCCTCCTAAATTTCGTTGTTGCATATCATTTGTATTGCTTTTGGAAGTATAATCCATTCAGCCTGTTCCATAACTCGTTTTTGCAATACTTCTGGAGTGTCGCCCTCTTTAATCTCTACCGCTTTTTGCAGAATGATTTTACCGCCGTCTGTTACTTCGTTTACAAAGTGAACAGTTGCACCTGTTACTTTTACTCCGTAATTAAGTGCGCTTTCGTGTACTTTAAGACCGTAAAATCCGTCACCGCAAAATGATGGAATAAGAGAGGGGTGAACATTTATAATTCTGTTTTTATATTCGGTAAGTATTTCGTCTTTTAAAATACAAAGGAAACCTGCAAGTACTACCAAATCAACGTTGTTTTCTTTTAAGTGTGATAATAACTGTGATGAAAACTGCGGATTGCCTTTGCTTTCAATCACAACAGATGGAATGTTGTGTTTCTTTGCTCTTTCAAGAGCAAAAACTCCGGGTTTGTTTGAAACAACAGTAACGATTTTGCCGTTGATTTCGCCTTTTTCCATACTGTCAATTATTGCCTGAAGATTACTTCCGCCACCTGATACAAGTACTGCAATGTTTAGCATAACTCTACCCCGTTCTCACCATTTTCAACTGTTCCTAAAATATAAGCAGTTTCGCCAAGGTCTTTTAATGTTTTAACCGCATCGTCTGCCTGTTCTTTTGGAACTGCAAATATCATACCGATACCCATATTGAATGTGTTATACATATTCTGCAAAGATACATTGCCTTTTTCCATCATTAATTTAAATATAGCAGGAATTTCGTAACTGTCAGTTTTAATAACCGCTTTCATATTGTCAGGCAACATTCTCGGAATGTTTTCGTAGAAACCGCCGCCTGTAATGTGCGATATTGCTTTAACATCATATTTTGAAATAACTTCAAGCATTTGTTTTGCATAAATTTTTGTAGGAGTAAGAAGAGCCTCTCCTAAAGTTGTACCTAAACAATCATAGTATTCTTTAAGGTTTTCCGCACCTTTGTCGCTGTTTAAATCAAATATTTTTCTTACTAAAGAATAGCCGTTACTGTGAATACCTGAAGAAGCAATACCAACCAATACATCACCTGCCTGTAGTTTTGAGCCGTCAATAATGTCTGACTTTTCAACTGCACCTACTGCAAAACCTGCAAGGTCGTATTCGTCAATTTCATAAAGTCCTGGCATTTCTGCAGTTTCACCGCCAATTAGTGCGCTGCCTGATAAAACGCAACCATCAGCAACACCTTTAACAATTTCTGCAACCTTCTCAGGATAGTTTTTGCCAACTGCTATGTAGTCTAAGAAGAATAAGGGCTTGGCACCTGAACAAATAATATCATTTACGCACATAGCCACACAGTCCTGACCGATTGTGTCGTGCTTGTCCATAAGCATAGCAACTTTTAATTTTGTACCGACACCGTCTGTACCTGAAACAAGAACAAGGTCGTTATAGTTTCTTGCATCAATCTGGAAAAGGCCGCCAAAACCACCAATACCTGATAAAACACCATCTGTAACTGTTTTGGCAATATGTTCTTTCATAAGTCTAACGGCTTCGTACCCAGCGTGTACGTCAACGCCTGCGTCTTTGTAACTGTTTTGCATAAGAAATGTCTCCTTTATTATAAATTATCTATTTCACTTTGTAATTTTTTATCTTTTTCGTTAACTTCATTTGCTATATCAATTTTGTACTGCAACAGTTTATCGGCAAGAACTTTGTCTGACAATGCTAAAATCTGGATTGCAAGAAGAGCCGCATTTTCAGCACCGTCTATAGCAACTGTTGCAACGGGAATACCTTTTGGCATTTGTACCATAGAAAGTAGTGAATCAAGTCCGTCCATTGTTGAAGATTTAATTGGTAAACCTATAACTGGCAAAGTGGTAAATGCTGCAAGAACACCCGCAAGATGTGCTGCTTTACCCGCTGCACCTATAATAACTCCAAAGCCGTTTTCTTTTGCGTTTGTTGCAAAAGTTTCTGCTTCGTGTGGTGTACGATGTGCAGATATCACTCTGACTTCAAAGGGTACATCAAATTTTTTAAGCACAGAAATTCCTTTTTTTATAACTGGTAAATCAGAATCGCTGCCCATTACTATTGCAATTTTCATAATTAGTCAACACCTTTCCGCATAGATATTAAAATTATATCATAATTTTTGGTATTTTGCAACAAAAAATTATATATAATAACAGTTGACTTTTTAATTTTTAAATGTTAGAATTATGATAAAATGAAGAAATTTTGGATTTTTTGGAGTAAATATGAAAATAAGACTGCAAAAATATATGGCTGACTGCGGTGTTGCAGGTCGCAGAAAGTGCGAAGAAATGATTGTTTCAGGCAGAGTTTCGGTAAACGGACGAGTAGTTACTGAACTTGGAACAAAGGTTGATGAACACGATACAGTAATGCTTGATAATAACTTAATAAAAGCCAATAATAGGAAGATTTATATAATGCTTAATAAACCTGCAGGTTATCTTACTACTGTAACTGATGACAGAGGAAGAAAAACTGTTATGGACCTTGTTAGCGGGGAAATTAGTGAACGTATTTTCCCTGTGGGCAGACTTGATTTTGACACCGAGGGTTTGCTTCTTTTAACTAATGACGGTGATATGGCATATAAACTTACTCACCCAAAGCACAATTTTGATAAGACTTACAAAGTTGTGTTAAATCTTGTTCCGTCACCAACTGCAATTAATTTGTTAAAAAGCGGTGTTGTTATTGATGGCAGAAAGACTCACCCTGCAAAAGTTGAATGGTTAAAAGATAACACTCTTTATATTTCCATTCACGAGGGCAGAAACAGGCAAATAAGAAAGATGTGCGAGGCAGTGGGATATAAAGTTAAGTATCTTTGCAGAGTTTCTATGGGTAATTTAAAACTTGGGAATGTGCCTCTTGGCAGATGGCGTCATTTAACTCCCGCAGAAATTGAGTATTTAACTAAAATTTGCAAACAATAAAGGATAGGAAAATGATTGAAATTCACAGACTTAACACTTTAAATAATGAAATAATAATGGAAATGACAGAGAACGGTCAGAGTATTTGTCAGGCTAAGGCAATTTCTCATACCGACGGAACTGCAGAGATTATTTCTCTTGGTAACGGCTACGATATGGGAAAAG
>CALDNB010000265.1 GCA_937914775.1 uncultured Clostridia bacterium | reverse complement strand
GGATGACAGAACACTTGTACTGGATGACAGCATAGAAAACGCACTTGAACTTATGATATACGAGTATTATAAAAGTCTGATGTCAGGCTCGTTTGCGGAAGCAAAGGATATGATAATTGACGGCTCACTTCTTGAGGCAACAAAGGCTTATGAAAATAATTTCAATGATGGCATATATTACAGCAAGATTGTTATTGATGAAATAGACCTTGTTGACAAAGATGACCTAGATGAAATTTCAGGCAAAAACCAGCAGAATATTGTGGAACTGTTAAACGATTATAAAATGGGAAAGTTTGCAATTGTTAAAGTTGAAAAGACAATAAAACACAACGAAAAGTCACTTAGTATGGTGCCTCAGGTGGGAGACGGTGAGGTGGAAAGATACTTCCTGCTTGGTGAAAAAGATGGCGAATACAAAATAATTGAAGTATATTGGGAAGGTTTTATGGTGGATTAGTTATGAAAACAGCGTATGATTTCAGAACAATAGCAAGGAACGGATTAAGAGGAAAATGGTCTTTGGCGGTTATAGTAGGACTTGTCGCCTCGATTCTTGGTGCTATAGGAGATAACGGTCCTGAGTTTAAGATAAATATAGACAGTTCAAATGTAAATTTTAGTTTCAACTTTGCAGGTCAGGATGTATTTTCTACAAATGGTATTTGGTTTGCAAGTGGTATTGGAGCATTTATTGTGGTCGCAATATTTATGGCAGTTATATATTTTGTTCTTGGTAGTTTTACAGGTGTTGGTTATGCAAGATTTAACCTTAATATGGTTGACGGACAACCTGCTGAATTTGAAAACCTGTTCAAATATTTTGCTTACTGGAAAACAACTGCAGTTACAAGGGTGCTTCGTACAATATACGTTTTGTTGTGGTCGCTTCTTTTTATAATACCGGGTATTATTGCAAGTTATAATTATATGATGACTGATTATATACTTGCAGACAATCCTGAACTTGACTCATCACGGGCACTTGAAATATCTAAAGAAATGATGTACGGAAACCGTTTCAGGTTTTTCTGTTTGCAACTAAGTTTCATTGGTTGGGACATTCTTGCAACTATACCCTTTGGCATAGGACACTTATGGCTTACACCTTATAAACAGGCGTCTTTCGCGGCGTTCTACAGAGAAGTATCGGGAACTGAGGAGACGGAGATATGAAACGAATTGTATTATTAAGTTTGATAGTATTTTCATTAATTCTTACTGCTTGTCAGCAGGTTAACGAAACAGTTGGCATTGGCGAGGAAATACACCAGGTAAAAGGTAAGTTTGGAGAACAGTTGGAAAAGAAACCAGTCAGAATGTTTAATGTTGACGGTGAACTGTATTATGATTCAGGGCTTGTAAGCGAAATGACTCCCCGCTGCGGAACATTAGACGGAAATCTTAAAAAGACAGTCAAAGAAAATGAAATTCCCCTTAAATCGGGAGAGTCAAATTTCGATGCTGATGGTTATCAAAGTGCAACAAGCATCACCAAGGAAGTACCTATTGACGGCGAATGGATAATTTTTAAAAAGTTCGACTTGTATAACAATACTCTTGATGATTTGAAATACTGCTATTACATAAAAGGGCATCTTAATAATGCCGAGACGGATGGCGAAATAATTGTCTTAAGCGAGGACAAAGATATAACGTTCAACGATGTATATGAGCCGTTATTAAGTTCGCAGTCAACGGCAGGTGCAGGTATAGGTATAGGGAAAACCATTCACAACCGTATGGTGAAAGATAACTGGGGCGTTACACTTTATGCCGATAATATAACTCCGACTGGGTTTACATTAAAGATAGAACAGTTTGGAGGCAACCATTCGGGCGAACTTAGGACAGGTGCGGCATACCATCTTGAAACAGCAGTTAATGACCAGTGGCAACCTGTAGAAACAAAAACCGGCGACCCTTTGGTATGGAATTTGATTGCTTATATGATAAAGAATAATGATATTACCGAAATGAATATAAACTGGGAATATGCTTACGGAAGATTAAAGCCGGGTTTTTATCGTCTGAAAAAAGAAATTATGGACTATAGAGCAGCAGGTGGTTTTGATGAAGAAACTTATGAGGTGTATTTCACCATTGAATAACAAAAGATGAAAAGGGTTGATGTAACATTGAAAAAAGTATTATGTTTAGCAGTTATTGTTATTTTAGTTCTTTTTGGAATAATATGTGCGGATAATTTAAAAGATGAACATATTCAAGCGGACATTGATACAAAATTTATGAGTGACTATGGTAATTTGATAATCGGTATGCTTAACCAAAGTATTCAGACAGAGGAAGAATTTATACATAAATACGATACTGAAAACACAAGATACGGTTACCGTCTGGTTGAGTTGTATCCTCATAATTCATATTTAAAGCATAATAAATTTAACGATATTATAATGGTCCTTGACCAGTCGTCAGGTTGCGACGCATATTATGAAATTGATATGGATAAGGAGTTGTACGATAAACTAAATGCTCTCGGACAGGCGGTTTTTTGTAAACCACAAAAACATACCGAGGAAATGCTTGATGAAACTTATAATGCCTTAAGTTCTGCCGTTGATTTTAAGGTGAAGTAGGAGTTGATTTAATGCTTCAAATATATTTTAATGTTTTCTGTCTTTACATTTTGCCTATTATTATTGGCTTGACTTTTGGCATAGTTGCACGGAAAAAGAAAACATATATTATAACAGGAGTAATGCTTGTTATTTGCGGTATATGGTGGTGTATTATGCCAAATATACATACTCACGGCAGCGAACTGCCAGGGTTAATACTGTGGATGTATTCTTTTCTGACACTGGCATTTTCCGTTGTGGAATTAATTAAACTTATTAAGGTACACCTGAAAATGAGAGTAATAGTATTGTTAATCCTTGTACTTGTTGCAATTGCGGTTATCTGGTGTGCATCTCCGTCCCGTTTTTTAAATAATGTGACAGCGGAGGATGTTAAATTCATTCACATATTTAATGGGAACAACGGGTCTAATTACACCGTGGGCGACAGAGAACAAATTTCAGAAATCGTTGACAATATTAAAAGCATTTCATTTAAAAAGTCGGGGATATCTTTGGGCAGAAAGGGGTATCTTTATAGTCTGACTTTTGAGAATACTGACGGTAAAATTATCGACAAGTTTATTATTAATTCCAATGATACTTTAAGAAACGACCCATTCTTTTACAGAGATGAAAGCAAGTCACTTTGTGCAGAATATATAGGTAATATTCTTCTGGCGGACTTTCACGGGGTAGATTTAAGTGAAGAACAAAGTTTCCTTGCAACGGTACTTGAGGAAACAACTTCATATATGATTGTTGAGCCGTGCGACGGTGAGTATGAAAGAGTTATTGCAGATAAGATAAAAATTGATTACGGCACCGACCATATTGATTATCTGTATGGCACAGGGCGTAAAGTGGTTATTTACTACAACGGCGGTATCGAAACCAAAGATGCTGCAACCATAAAAACAGATGATATATCTGTAGATGGGTTCAGGGAGTGGAAACTAAAGGTTTTGCCGTCGGAAAATGCGGAGAAGAAACTTGTGCTTCCAAAGGCACCTGAATATGATGTGGATTGGTACAGACAGTATAATTTGTATTATTATGGTTTGGACGGCGTGGGTATCGAAATTGACGGCAAAAACATCGGACTGGATACGGCAATTAATCAGGGAATGATTACGATGTCTGCGATTGTAGCAAAAGCAAATCAGGATGTTGCAGATGGCATAATTGCTGAACTGGTGTATAGAGATGGAGGCAGTCAGGTTTACAAATATCCTGACTATACAATTGTTAAATATCATACTCTTGACGGAAATGACGATATGTATATCGGCTCTCCTGACATAGGAATTGATGTAAAAGATAAATGATTTTTTTCCTGCACTTAAACAAGTGCAGGAATTTTTTCAAAAAGTATATTGACAAATGTAGATATACTTGTTAAAATTAATATATCTACAAGTGTAGATATATTATTAAAGGAGAGATATTATGTCGGCTATAAAACATACCATAACAGATGCGGAATACGAAATTATGTGTATTCTATGGAGAAGCAAGGAAAAACTGACTGTTGCAGACATTATAAAAGAACTTAACAACAACGACTGGACTGCATCAACTGTTGCTACTTTTATGGCACGTTTACTAAAAAAAGGCGTTATATCCTGTGACAAAAAAGGAAAGATAAATTACTATTTCCCAATTCTTAAGCAAAGCGAATACGCTATTGACGAAACGGAAAATCTAATCTCTAAAATTTATAAGGGCTCGGTAAAAAATCTTGTTGCGACGCTCTATGAAAACAAAAAACTTTCAAATGAGGATATGTCGGATTTGAAAAAAATGTTTGATTTGGAGTGATACTATGAGCGAACTTTTTGAAACAGTGCTGATACTCAGTCTGTTCGGTTTTGGAATTACGGCAGTTTTATTACTTTTAAAACCTATTACGGCAAAGAAATTTCCTGCAAAGTGGCAGTATTATGTATGGATAGCGGTACTTCTTTCAATGATAATCCCTACATACAAACTTATCCCTGCAAGGGAAGTTCAAAAAATACAATATATGACACAAACTAAAACACCTGTAAATGAGGCGGAAATTACCGAGGAAGCACAACAAAATCCTGTGGCTCCTGACATTACAGAAAGAGAAATCAGGGTTATGCCTGACGTCAAAATAAAAGTATTTGATTTGTTGGCAATCATTTGGTTGGTTGGAACAGCGGTATTTCTTTTAACGGTAGCACTAAGTTATATTACATATATTTTGAAAAGAAGAAAAAATGCCGTTCCTATGGAAGATAATCTGGTTTTATCTGAAGTGAAAAAAGAACTTAAAATAAGAAGAAATATAAGAGTCAGAATGTCACCTGATGTTGGCTCACCTATGCTTGTGGGCATTTTATTTCCTGTAGTGTATATGCCGTGCAAGGAAATACCACAGGATATGATGAGATTGGTATTTCTTCACGAACTTACTCATTACAAAAGAAAAGACTTAATAATAAAATGGTTTGCATTATTTGTAAATAGCGTCCATTGGTTTAATCCCCTTTCATATATCCTTTGTGCAAATTTAAGCGAGGCATGCGAGGTTTCATGCGATATGGAAGTAACAAAGAATATGAATGACGAAGAACAAAAATTATATATGAAAACCATTCTTGAACTGGTAGAAAAATAAGGAGGCGATTTTATATGTTGGAAAAGATGTTCACAACAAAAATGAGTGCGGACAAAAAGAAATTACAAAACAGATTTTCTAAAATCCGTTCCAAAAGCGGGAAATTTTCAAAACTATTTGGCGTTATTGTTTTTGGAATTATTATAACTGCAATAATTGGTGTTGGCGTAATTATCGCAATAAACAACACTAAAGACTACATAATGACAGATGCCGAATTTTCCGACTATATAAATCGTCCCATCGGCTCTATTATGGCGGATCTTGATTATGTTGATGAACAAAAGGCGGTATTCCATTATCTTGATGGTTTTTTCGTTATTGACCGACAGAATAACGAGATAATCCACAAGATAAATCTTGGTAAACTTAACATTGCAGGTCATACTCAAGGCGACAGTTTTACTGTTTTTAAGATTGATAAAGACGGTGAATTTGCATACCTGACAAACGAAGGAAACGAGGAATTATTTGATAATTATATTATTAATCTTAAAACAGGAGAAGTAAAAATCGGCAATGCCCCTGACGGAACAGAATTTTTTATAAATTACGCAGATACATTTACCGAAGTTGAAAACCCTTACGGATGGTACAGTGACAAGTGCATAGTTAACGGAGACAAAGGTGTATATTATATGACAGTTGAGGACGGAATGACAGCGTCAATGAAATTGGTGTATTTAAATCACAACGCTTACGACAACAGTCATTTTAGTTACGTGTTTACAGATGATTATATAAGTTATTCACAAAAGATGAGTGATATTATTAATGCTTCCTTAAAAGATAGTGAAGAAATCATCACAAACAGCGGTTTTCACTGGGAGGTAAACGAGGAAGAAGTAAATCGCATATACGATAAACTAAGCGAAACAAGAAATATGAAACTAATGAAATTTGATGACGGAAATTATTATGTTGGCTTATATTATATCTGGCAAAACGAACAAAGCCACCCTATGATTTTTATAATTGACAACTACAGTTTTGAACTTAAGTTTTCAATGCGCATAACATCTGATGAATATAATTATTTTGTAAATATGTTAAACTATCCAGACGTGCCGACAAAAGAATTTTATCCCCAAGACATAAAGGAAATAACACATGCAGAAATTGTAGTCAAATATAATGTATATCCGATTTTAGTACGGGACAATCTTGAAAAAATCGAACAGATGCTTTCAAACGCCAAAATTGTAAAAGGCGTAACAGGTTGTTCTTTTGACGCTTTAATGATAATAACAAGGCAAGACGGAGAACAAGGCGTAATTACACTTGCAACAGACAGTTGTGCAGTATATAAAACGGGAGATACATATTACGATTATAGTGACGGAGACAATTCGGAAATGCTGGGCTTTTTCGGTCTTGATTCAAAATATATTCTTGAATTGACAAGGGAATAGGGAGGTGAACGCTGTGCTTGAAAAAATGTTCACAACAAAAATGAGTGCGGACAAAA
>CALDNB010000264.1 GCA_937914775.1 uncultured Clostridia bacterium | reverse complement strand
ACGAAGAACTGCGGATACTGCGTTTAAGCGGTGTAACAATTTCAGGAATTTGGTGTATTGATGCAACTGCATTTGAAACAAGTTCGTTTTTTAAAGTTTCTGTAATATGCTTCTGACCTACCACGTCTTCAAAAACGGTTGGTCGCCATTTGCGGTATATTGCTTGGTAAGCCATAATTGTTACTCCTATCATATAAAAATACCGTACGGCTTAAAATCGAAAAGCCACATCATTGCGAACTCAGCAGTAAACGCTCAAAACCGGCACTCCTGCGGCACACGAAAGACATTCTGCTTATCGCTGCTTCATCACTGACCTGACGAGGTTCACAGCACTTTGTTGCACAGGACCGACTTCTCAACACGCTTAGATGCTGCTCAACAAAAATATGAACAATCCTCAATTAAGCATTCACCCCCATTATAGCGGATTATGGGTACAGGGTGCCGCTACAACCCCGGTTAGTACGGTTGCAATTATTATACCACAAAAGTAAAAAAAAAACAATAGATATCTAAAAAAATATTGCTTTTAATTTTTAAATGTGTTATTATCCGTTTTAAGAGGTGTGGATTATGAAAAACAAGTTACCGGACTGGCAAAATTTAGAGGTGTTAGGAAGGGGAAGACTATCACCACATACAACTTTAATTCCCCGTATGGAGGGAGAAAAAGACAGTTCTTCCTTTTGTAGATTGTTAAGCGGAAACTGGAAGTTTAAGTACAGCGAAATCGAGGCGTACTCACCGAAGAATTTCCAGAATGACGGCTATGATTTAACAGACTGGGACACTATTCCGGTTCCCGGTTGCTGGCAGTTTTTCGGCTACGGAGTTAAGAATTATTTAAATATGAATCTGCCATTTACTTTAACTCCACCTGAAGTGCCTTACGAAAACGCCTGTGGTTGCTACAAAACAGAGTTTACGGTGCCTGACGAATGGGCGTCAAAACAGATAGTTCTGGTTTTTGACGGCGTATGCAGTGCATTTCATTTGTGGATAAACGGAACGGAAATCGGCTTTAGCCAGGGTAGTCACCTGCCTTCTGAATTTGATATTACCGACTATTTAAAAGACGGAGTAAACACACTTTCTGTTAAGGTTTACCAGTGGTGCTATTCTACATATATGGAAATGCAGGATATGTTTAAACTAAACGGTATATTCCGTGACGTATATTTACTTGCAAAGGAAAAAGACGGGATATTTGATATTACAGTAGACACCGATTTAGATGAGAATTATAAAAACGGCACAATAGATGTAAACGTAACGGGTGATAGTGATGTTTCTGTATGCCTTTACGACGGAGAAACTTTACTTGATACAAAAAACGGAAAGCAAGTAAGTTTCAACGTAAATGACGCAAAACTCTGGAGTGCAGAATTCCCAAATCTTTATACAGTTGTTGCAAGTGTAGTAAAAGACGGTAAAGTTTTGGAGCAGTACAGAATAAACACAGGCTTTAAAAAGGTTGAAATAAAAAATTCGGTCTTAACTGTTAACGGAAAACAGATTAAAATAAAGGGTGTTAACAGACACGACACACATCCTGATAAAGGGTACGCTGTGTCAAGGGAGGATATGTTAAAAGATATTATTGTTATGAAAAGACATAACATTAATGCAATAAGAACATCACACTATCCCCCTGACCCGTATCTTCTCGATTTATGCGACATATACGGTATGTATGTAATTGACGAGGCGGACCTTGAAACACACGGATTTGCATTCCCTGAAGAGGGCTGGTACAAAGTTCACGGCGGTTACGGAATAAGCAACGACCCCAAATGGGAAAAGGCATTTATTGACAGAGTTGAGCGAATGTATAAACGTGACAGAAATCATCCGTCAATTATAATGTGGTCTTTAGGCAACGAGTCAAGCAGCGGAGTAAATCACAGAGCAATGGCAAAGTGGTTAAAGGACAACGGCGCTAAATTGCCCATACATTATGAGGGTGCGGCTGAAGACGATTATGTAGATGTATATTCAAGAATGTACGCAAGAGTTGAATACTGTATAGAAGTAGGGGAAAGAGAAAACGACCCGCGTCCTTTCTTCCAGTGTGAGTATGCTCACGCTATGGGTAACGGCCCCGGCTCATTAAAAGATTACTGGGATGTATTTTATAAGTACGACAGAATTTGCGGCGGTTGCGTATGGGAATGGGCAGACCACGGTATGAGAGAATACGAAAACGGAGAGCAGGTATTTAAATACGGTGGTGACTACGGGGACAAACTAAATGACGGTATTTTCTGTTGTGACGGACTTTGCACTCCTGACAGAGAGCCCCATACGGGACTTCTGGAACTTAAAAAAGTAATTCAGCCTGTAAACATTACTGACAAAGATGTATTAAAGGGAGTTGTAACACTTACAAATAAATTTGACTTTGACGATTTATCAGGTCTTTCGGGCAGATGGGAACTTATCTGCGACGGTGATTGTGTGGAAGAGGGAATGTTAACAGATATTACTGTTGCACCGCACCAGAGTAAAGACATTACGGTACCTTTTAACAAGGAATTATTAAAGGACAACTGTGAGTACTTTGTTAACTTTACATTCAGTTTAAAAGAGGATACCTTGTGGGCGGAAAAAGGACACATACTGGCATACGATCAGATAAAACTTCCCATACAGGTTAATCGCTTACCCAATTTTGTTACGGGCAAATTAGACGTTTGTGATAACGAATTTGATATTACCGTTTCAAATGGTTTGGTAACATACATATTTGATAAAATAAAAGGTACTGTTTCAAGCGTAAATATTGGCGGTACAGAAGTTTTGTCACAGGGGCCTAAGTTTAATATGACATGGGCTTATACTGATAACGACTGCGATTTTTCACATTTTAATTTAAGGGCTGAAACAGAGTGGACAAAATGGCGTCTTGACAAAATGAAGCAGTATGTGAAAAGTACAACCCTTGTAAGTGCAAAGGAAAACCAGGCGGAAATAGTAGTTGAGGCGTACTTCGGGGCACCCACATATTATAAAATATTTGATTTGAAATACACATACACGGTATTTGCAAACGGAGAGTTAAGATTAAAAACCGATGCAAAATACAATAAAATGTGTACTGAGAGTGAGCCCTTTACAAGAGTACCGAAACTTGGTTTACAAATGGTACTTAAAAAAGGTCAGGATAATTTCGCATGGTACGGAAAAGGTCCTAAAGAGAATTATCCCGACAAAGAGGAGTATGCTATAGTAGGTAATTACTGCGGTACAGTTGCCGAGCAACATGAAGAATATATAAGACCTCAGGAAAACGGTAACAAAGGCGGAGTAAGATGGGCGACACTGACTGATGATGACGGTGTTGGCTTATATATTGATGCTGACAGATTAGTAAATGTAAGTGTTCACAAATATACTGACGAAGCATTGCAAGAAGCAAGACACACAAACGAGTTACAGTATATTGATGAAACGGTGCTTAACGTTGATTACAAAGTTTCAGGACTTGGCAGTAACAGTTGCGGACCTGATGTATTACCACAGTACAGAGTAGTGCCGGAGGATTTTTCTTACACAATAAGATTAAAGCCGGTAAAAGGCAAAATCAAGCCATCTGAAATTTATAAAATCTGGTAAAAAATCAAAATTTTATAAAGAATAATATCACCCTTAAAACAAAGACTAATTTTGTAAAAGGGTGATATTTTTATGAAGAAAACCATAATTTTAATAATACTTTGCCTTGCATTATCTGTTTCTGTAAATGCCGATAAAACTGCAAAATTTGCCTATGTGGATATGACTGACCACTGGGCTGAAGAGTCGGCAGTAACACTTGCGGAAAAAGACATATTTGTAGGCACTAAAATAAACGATAACTATTATTTTAATCCCGACGAAACATTGACAAGAACAGAGTTTTTAATTATGCTTGTTAGTGCTTTAAACCTTGATATAAAAACAGATGTTAAAGTACCCTTTGAAGATTTCGACTTGGTACCTGAGTATGCCAAAAACTATATTCTGACTGCATACAGCGAGGGGCTTATAGACGGAAACTTAGAATATGACAAACTTTACTTAAGACCTTATGACGTGCTGACAAGAATAGAAATAATAAAAATTATTGATAAAGTAATTAATTGCAACTCGGATGAAAAAGCAAAATATAACGATATGTATTTAGTTCCCAAATGGGGAGAACAGGCAGTAAGCAATCTTACAAAAGCAGGGATATTAAAAGGGTATGAAGACGGTACTGTAAGACCGTATGTAAAAATCAACAGAGCAACGGCAAGTGAATTTATTTTAAAAACAGTAAAGTGATGAACATCGCTTTACTTTTTTCGTTTGTTATGGTAAAATATAATGATATAATTTGACAAAGGAAGAATTGTTATGGCATTTGACGGTATTGCAACCGCCTGTATAACTTACGAACTTAAAAATGAGTTAGTGGGCGGAAGAATTGACAAAGTTCTGCAACCCGAATTTGATGAAATAAATTTAATAATAAGAAATAACGGACAAAACAACAGAGTTGTTATGAGCGCAAGTTCTAATACTCCCAGAGTTCACTTTTCTTCTGTGCAAAAAGAAAACCCCGAAAAAGCACCTATGTTTTGTATGCTTTTAAGAAAACACCTTTTGAGCGGAAGAGTTGTTGACGTAGTTCAACCTGATTTTGAAAGGATAGTCGAGTTTCATATAGAAAGCAAAGACGAACTTGGCGACATTTCTGTTAAAAGACTGATAATTGAAATAATGGGACGGCACAGTAACATTATTCTTGTGTCGGCAAAAAACAAGGTTCTGGGAAGCGTTAAGCATATTGATTTTTCAGTATCAAAGGTAAGACAGTTGCTGCCAGGAATGGATTACGAATACCCTCCGTCTCAGGGGAAATTAAATCCGGTAGAAGCAACGGAGAAGGAGATAATAAGTGTGCTTTCCGGAAAAGACGGACTGCTTGACAAACTTATAGTTGACAGTTTTACAGGGATAGGTCCATTGTCTGCAAGAGAAGCGGTTTACGGATATTTTGGTACTACCGACGTGTATTCACAGCACTTGCAGAATTTTCCTGAATGGCTTTATGAATTTTTCCAAAAAATCAAGAGCAACGAGTTTTTACCCTGTCTTATTTATAAAAATGACAAGATTTCTGATTTCAGCGGAATTTTAATTAATCAGTATGAGGCGGGTGCAGTTGTTGAAAAGCATCAATATTTAAATGTTGCCATTGAAAGTTATTATTCCAAAAAAGACAAGAAAGAAAGAATGGCACAAAAAACTGCACGGCTTTCAAAATTTGTTGACAACAACATAGCAAGGTGCAGAAAAAAACTGGTAATTCAGCACGAAAAGATGCAGGAGTGCAAAGACAAGGAAAAATACAAGGTTTACGGTGATTTATTAACTGCAAATCTTCACAGAATAGAAGAAAAAGCAACCTTTGTTACAGTTGAAGACTTTTACAACAATATGGAGCCGGTAACAATAGAGTTAAAGCCCGAACTGTCCCCTGCAAAAAATGCACAAAGATACTATAATTTATACCAGAAGTGCAAAAACGCTGAGGTTATGACTAAAAAGCAGATGCAAATTGCAAATGACGAACTTTATTATCTGGAAAGTGTTGCCGAGGAACTTGCCCGTGCAGAAACGGAAGCAGATGTAAACGAAATAAAAGACGAACTTACATCGGGCGGTTACTACAAGGAGAATACCAAGGGCAAAAAGAAACAGATTGTTTCAAAGCCCATGGAGTTTGAAATTGACGGATATGTGCTAATGGTCGGTAAAAACAATATCCAGAATGATATGCTTACCTTAAAATTAGCCAGAGGAAATGATTTGTGGCTTCACACCAAAAACATACACGGCAGTCACGGAATAATCAAAACAAACGGTGAAATGCCCTCTGACGATACAATAGTAAAGGGTGCAAAAATAGTGGCGTATTACAGTAAAGCCCGTAATTCCGCCAACGTGCCTGTTGATTTCACGGCTGTTAAAAACGTAAAAAAACCGAGGGGTGCAAAACCCGGAATGGTGATTTATGACAATTACAACACAGTAAACGTAAAACCAGAAAAATAAAGTTTGCCAAATATATATTTTTGTGATAAAATAGTAATAATGTTTACGAAAGGACGAGATACAATGGGAAAATATTATATTACAACCGCTATTGCATATACATCAAGAAAGCCTCATATAGGCAATACTTATGAAATAGTTTTAACAGACGCAATCGCAAGATACAAAAGAAGCCAGGGCTTCGATGTATTCTTCCAGACAGGAACTGACGAACATGGTCAGAAAATCGAATTA
>CALDNB010000263.1 GCA_937914775.1 uncultured Clostridia bacterium | reverse complement strand
GCTGAAAACGGTGCAACAATGGGTAAATTTGACCTTGCAAAACGTGCTAAAGAAGCAAATCTTGATGCTATTCACGATACTGTTCACGAAATGGCAAGAGACGAAGCTCGTCATGGTAAAGCATTCGAGGGCTTGTTGAAGAGATATTTTAAATAAGATTGTTTTGCAGGCGGCTGGAATAAAGCCGCCTGTTTTAGAAAAAAGGAGAGATTAATAATGCTTGATTCAAAGGTTTCAAAATTACTTAACGAACAGATAACAAAG
The DNA here is from genome assembly GCA_937914775.1 of uncultured Clostridia bacterium. Taxonomy (GTDB): domain Bacteria; phylum Bacillota; class Clostridia; order Monoglobales; family Firm-18; genus RGIG1864. Next base: position 7,686 of record CALDNB010000263.1, on the reverse strand, counting down.
GAATTATACTCTGCATATCTGTATCTTGATTTTTCTGTATTTTACGAGGCACAGGGTCTGGACGGATTTGCCAACTGGTATATGATTCAGGCACAGGAAGAAAGAGACCATGCAATGCTGTTTTTAAAGTATTTGCAGATGTGCGGGGAAAAGGTTGACCTTGGTGCTGTAGATAAGCCGGATAAGGAACTTAAAACTCTTATGGATCCGCTTAAGGCAGGTTTTGAACATGAACAGTATGTTACAGGACTTATAAACAACATCTACGGTGCAGCGTACGATGTAAAAGACTTCAGAACGATGCAGTTCCTTGACTGGTTTGTGAAAGAACAACTTGAAGAAGAAAAGAATGCTGATGATATGATTAAAAAGATGGAACTGTTTGGTAATGACTCAAAAGGACTTTACTCTCTTGACAGTGAGTATGCCGCAAGAGTTTATACTGCTCCGTCATTAGTTTTAGATTAATAATGAACACAAGGTGAGAGCCGAGTGAGCAATTTGCTGACAGGTGCAATTCCTGTCTTCTCCCACATATATAAACTAAAAATAATGACTTAAGGGTTTGAGATTACTCAAACCCTTTATTTTTTATAAAACCCGGAAACTCAAGACCTTGCTTCTATTGCATTTTAAATAATATTATGATAAACTGATAAAAAGAGTAGGGAGATGAGAATTATGTTTTGGAAACGTTTGTTTGGACGGAAAAAACAACAACCCCAACCACAACCTCAACAAAAAAATGTGATTACATTAAGAACTCCAGAGGGAATTGGTTTGGAAAAAGATTATCATTTGGAGTACTATCGTGCCGATTATATGGGTGGCGGTCACGGAGGAATAACCATAACATTCCATGCTGCAGAAAGATTGGTAACTTACTCAGAATATAAACATACAGACAAAGAGAACATAGACGAGAAAGATGAATTGAGTATTCCCGACTCAATAACAACAAAACACGAATTAATAAAATATATTCAGGAACAGTGGGAACATTTGCCGTCATTTTATATAAAAAATTTAAACTACATATACTGTGACTGTTGTGGAGGACGTATTTCGTTATATGATATGAAGTTTTATAATTTGTCACGCGGTCATTCTATTTGCGAGAATTGTACAAGAAAATTATTGGCGTGTGGGTATTTAAGCGAAGAAAATATTGTATCAATAACCGATTTTACACAAAAACCGGTTGAAAATGAGAACTGACCTCGTAAATGCGGTCAGTTTTTTCTTGCTATTGTTCTTTGCTGATGTTATAATTAAAATCAGAAATGAGGTAATATTATGATATCAAAAAGTGATATAGACAACGGCTTATTATATTTTGGAATAGATGACAAATACAAAGAACAATGCTACGAGTGTCAGGAGGCAATAAACAGCAATCCTTTATGGCTTGAGGCATTTGACAGAGTATTTGAATTTTTAAATTACGGAGATGTTGACAGTTTAAAAACAGTATGGGACTTAAATGATATTTCGCAGTTATTTACAGAGGGAATACCGCCCTTTGCTACAAATCTTATGATTGTATTAGGCTACAAAACAAGCAGGGAAAATGTAGAAAAGGCACAACTTGACGAGCAGCAGATAAAAGTCCATAAGCAAAGGGTAAAATCTATTTTTGAAGAAGACTTTGCCATTGAAAAACACGGCGGTATAAGATTTATTATGATGGCGTGGGCGTACTATTTTATAAGAATGAGAATAATCGAGGTTGGACGTCTTCAGTATGAAAACTTTGACGGCGAGTGCATAAAACTTCACATTCCCAACGATGTACCCTCAGGGGAAAAGTTTACAATAGAGGCAATTCTTAATTCCTTAAAAGAGTCAAAAACAGTAACTGACCGTTTGTTCGGGCTTGAAAACCCGAAGTATTTATGTGATTCGTGGTTATTAAGCAAAGAAGTTGTTAAAGAGTTAGGTGAGCAGTCAAATATATATAAATTTTATTCTCTGTTTGACGTGGAAGACGGGGAAGACTGTCTTCATGACATATTTGACAATGTTTTTCCTTACGATGATTACGACGATTATAATGCACTTTCAGAGGACACAAGTCTTAAAAAGATGATTAAAGAGAAGATATTAAAGGGCGTAACTTTCAGACTTGGCAAAGGCGTTCTTAAAGGAGAATACTAATGAGTTTAAATGAAAAATTGTTAACAGTTGCGGCAATTTTACCTGCATTTATCTTGTGTATATATGTGTATAAAAAAGACAGGGTGGAAAAAGAACCTGTCGGGTTACTTATAACTTTGCTGATAAGCGGTATGGCGATTGTATATCCTGCGGCGGAAATAGAAACCTTTGCGATAGGAATTTTAGAAAGAATATTTGCAGGATTTAATATGAACTATCCAATAGTGAACAGGGCTTTTATTGCAGCAGAAATGTTTTTAATAGTTGCTGTGACGGAAGAGGGACTAAAGTACATCTGTCTTAACTTTTTTACGAAAAACAACAAAGAATTCAACTGTATTTTTGACGGACTTATATATGCGGTGTTTGTGTCTTTGGGATTTGCACTTCTTGAAAATGTTATGTATGTTTTAAGTTATGGCTGGACTAATGCCCTTTTGAGAGGGATAATGTCTGTGCCGGGACATATGTTTTTTGCAGTAATGATGGGGTATTATTACTCCCTTGGAAAAATAGCAGACAAGGCACAGGAACTGGAAAGTTATTATCAAATTAAAGGACTTATTGACAGCACCCACCCGGGATTTAATTCAAAAAGTTTGAGAATAAAGAGTTTTGTAATTCCTGTTGTGCTTCACGGAACGTACAATTACTGCTGCAGCGTGGGTACAAAAGTTGCAACGGCATTTCTTGTTATGCTATTGTTCTTAATGTATTCTCACTGCTTCAGAAAAATTAGACTATTGTCCAAAAATGACGGAAATAACATATCTTATGCAAGAGCGTTATTGCTTAAAAAGCATCCCGACTTAAAGGAGGAAGAATAATGAGTATAATAGTATTTTTATTACCTTTGATTTTACTGGTGGCAGGGTTAATTGCCATGAGATTTGAAAAGTCAATGCAGTTAGGCAGAATATGGGCAACTGCAGGACTTACTTTTACTGCGGTAATGTACACCTTAATAGGTGCCCTTATGTTGGCACTGACATCAAAACACAGTAACTTTTACATAACATTGACAGTTGTTGCGGTAATACTTTTATATGTTTTATTATTGGGCCTGATTTGGGGGTTTGGTAAAAACAGAAAGGTTTATATCCCCATTGCAGTATGCCTTGTTCTTTGTATGACTGTGTGGATGGGCTATTACAGTTACCAGAGTTATGTAGACAGTATTCCTACCGTAAGTGACGGAGGAACTTTGCTTCATAAATATCTGCCCTATGGCGAAGACACAAAAGTAGCGATTTTAGAGGACGAGTCAACACTGAAAATCACAGAGGATTTTCCCCGACTTGACGGTGCAACGGCACTTTATCCCATATATTCTGCTTTTGCAAAAGCGGTATATCCCGAAAGTGCCCTTAATGAAATACAAACCAAAGGGAGCGACATTTTAGCGTGTACCACAACGGGAACTGCATACGAAAGAATAGTAACAGGAGAGGTTGACGTAATTTTCGTGGGCGGACCGTCTAAAGAACAAACACAGTTTGCAGACGAAAACAATGTTGAACTGCAGTTCACTCCCATAGGCAAAGAGGCATTTGTGTTTTTTGTAAACAGCAACAATCCCCTTGACAATATAACTTTGGAGCAGATACAGGACATTTATTCAGGTAAAATTACAAAGTGGGAACAACTTGGTGTCCAGGGCTTTGGAAATATTAAAGCATTTCAGCGTGACGAGGGAAGTGGAAGCCAGACCGCACTTTTGAAAATTATGAACGGCAAAGAACTTGTGACACCGCCAAAGGAAAACGTCATTGCAGGTATGGGCGGAATTATAAACAAAACTGCGGATTACAAAAACTATAAAAACGCCATCGGCTATTCATTCAGATTTTATTCTAATGAGATGGTAGGAAATGACCAGATAAAACTGTTAAAGATTAACGGCGTTGCACCAACTCTTGAAAATATCGAAAACGGTACATATCCCATCTTTTCTGAGTTTTTTGCAGTAACAAGAAGCGATGCAACAGATAACACTAAAAAACTTGTGCAGTGGGCGGCATCTTCTCAGGGACAGGAACTTGTTGAAAAAACAGGTTACACGAGGGTAAAATAAATGAATAATGAAGTCGCTACGCTGATGAATATTGAATAATGAAAAATTAATGAAGGAAATCGCTTATGGCGATTTTCAACCATAATTATTCATTAAAAACACTGTCATCAAGATTATACAGTCTTTGTAGCAAAGTATATCAAAAGGAGTTTTACTATGATTACAATTTTTAATCGAAAAGAATTGCTTACTACTATGGATACAAGTCGCAGGTCGGCGGTTTGCGGTGTTTTATCTGCTAATGGCGTTAATTATACAATAAAAGTAACCAATCTTCAAAGTGCATCTGTATTTGAAAACAAAAGAGGAAGATATGGAAGTTTTGGAATAAATCAGGATTATTCTTATGAATATAAAATTTATGTTCATAAGAAAGACTACGAGAGAGCATGTTATCTGATAAAAGATGTGAATTGACAAAATCGATATGTTGCCTTGCGGCAACGAGATGATTAAAAGGAGTTGAAAAATTTGGCAAGAGCAAGTGGTGTACTTATGCATATTTCGTCATTATACGGAGATTATTCAATTGGCTCATTTGGCGACAATGCAAAAGAATTTATAGATTTTTTAAAGGAATGTGATTTTTCCTACTGGCAGGTTTTGCCCTTTTGTATGGCGGACAGTTTTAATTCTCCATACCAGTCATACTCTGCCTTTGCCGGGAACCCCTATTTTGTAGATTTAAAAACACTTTACCAAAAGGGTGTTATTACAGAGGGTCAGTTAAAAAGCAGTTGCCAGAATACTCCTTACAGTTGCGAATATGACAGACTTTATGAGGAACGGCTTCCGCTTCTTTTAGAGGCATCAAAAAAGTGCAGTTACAAAGACGAGGTAAAGAAATTTATTGATGAAAACACAGAAATATCCTCATTTTGTATGTTTATGGCGAAGAAAGAGGCAAACGGGCACGTACAATGGCAAAAGTGGGACAATGATGAAATAAACCCCGAAATACTGTTTATGTGGCAGTTTATTCAGTACGAGTTTTTTACCCAGTGGGCGGAAATAAAAGACTACACCAACAAAAAGGGCATAAAAATAATAGGTGATATGCCGATTTACGTATCATTAGACAGTGCGGACGTATGGAGCAACCAGAAACTGTTTTGTCTTGACAGTGAGGGCAGACCTTTAAAAGTGGCAGGAGTACCGCCTGATTATTTCTGTGCTGACGGACAGTTATGGGGTAACCCCTTATACAACTGGGAGGAAATGAAAAAAGACGGTTACAGTTGGTGGGGAAGAAGAATTTCTGCAATGGCAAAAATGTTTGACGGAATAAGAATAGACCATTTCAGGGGCATTGAGGCATACTGGTCAGTTGATGGTAACGAAACAACTGCACGAAACGGCAGATGGGAAAAAGGTCCCGGAATGGAACTTATAAACGTTATTAAGGAAAATGCAGGGAACTGTATGATAATAGCAGAGGATTTGGGGGATATAACAGAGGAAGTAAATGCCTTAGTACGAGAAAGCGGTTTCCCCGGAATGAGAGTATTTCAGTTTGGATTTTTAGACGGCTCGGACAGTACAAATATGCCTCACAACTATCCCAAAAACTGCATTGCATACACGGGAACTCACGACAACAACACACTTCTTGGATACTTATGGGAACTTGAAGCAGGAAGAAAAAAAGATATGCTTAATTACTGCGGATTTTTCGGCGACAACTTTGAAGAGGGTTTTGACTACGTTCTTCGCACATTATGGAGAAGCCACGCCGACACGGTAATACTGCCAATTCAGGACTTACTTGGCTACGGCTCCGACACACGCCTTAACACCCCGGGCAGGGCCGAGGGCAACTGGCAGTTTCGAATTACAAAAGAACAGTTGCAAAATATAGATAAAAACAAATTCAGAGAATTTAATCGTATATATAAAAGAAAGCCGTGAGCATTGCTCACGGCTTATTTATAGGTTTGATTATTTGTTGTCAACTGAATACATATGTGTAATCAAGTCAAGAACTTTGTTTGAATAACCCCATTCGTTATCGTACCAAGCAACTAATTTAACGAAGTTGTCGTTTAGGCTGATACCAGCACCTGCATCAAATACAGATGTTCTTGATTCGTGAATGAAATCGCTTGAAACAACAGCGTCTTCTGTGTAGCCCAAGATACCTTTCATTTCACCGTCAGCAGCGGCTTTAACTGCTGCTTTGATTTCGTCATATGTTGCGCCTTTTTCCAAACGGCAAGTTAAGTCAACAACTGAAACGTCTGCTGTAGGTACGCGGAATGCCATACCTGTTAATTTACCGTTTAACTGAGGAATAACTTTACCAACTGCTTTTGCAGCACCTGTTGATGAAGGAATGATATTGAATGCAGCGCCACGTCCGCCTCTCCAGTCTTTCTTTGAAGGACCGTCAACTGTTTTCTGTGTAGCAGTTGTAGCGTGAACTGTTGTCATAAGACCTTCAACGATACCGAATTCGTCGTTGATAACTTTTGCAAGTGGTGCCAGACAGTTTGTTGTGCAGGAAGCGTTGGAAACAACTACCATATCTTTTGTGTATTTGTCCAGGTTAACGCCGCAAACAAATGTAGGTGTTTCTTTATCTTTTGCTGGAGCAGAGATAACAACTTTTTTAGCACCTGCTGCGATATGAGCCATACATTTTTCTGTTGTTGTGAATACACCTGTGGATTCTACAACATATTCTGCACCCAGTTTGCCCCATGGCAGCTGTGCTGGGTCTTTTTCTGCAAAGAATGGAATTGCTTTGCCGTTAACTACCAGTTCTGTTTCTGTGGAAGAAACTTCACCGTTGAAACGGCCGTGGATTGTGTCATATTTTGTCATATATGCAGCGTAATCAGGTGTAACACCGATATCGTTGATACCTACAACTTCGTAAAGTTCAGGCTGTGCAACTGCTGCTCTGAAAACCAGACGACCGATACGACCAAAACCATTGATACCAATTTTAATTGCCATAATAAAATACCTCCGATATATTTATCTTGTATGGATTTAAACTTGTTAATTTTTTAACTTTGTGTACACATTATAAAACATTGTAGAAAATTTGTCAATGTTTTATAATGTAAAAATAGTGCACGTTTTTGCACTATTGTTTCACCAAATGTTATATCTCTCATACAGTAACATTATATCATATTTTCTCCCCATCGTAAAGCGATTATTGTCATATTAAAATAATGATACATATATAGTGCCGTTATTCACACAATAATCTTTACTTTAATATAAAATTATTGTAAACTTAAAACAAATGAAATTTATGGAGAAAAATATGTTTGGAAACAGTGTACCTTATATCTCTCTGGGCCCTGGCTGGAATGTTGTGTATGCATCAGATGAAATAAAGGAAAAATACAACAGTTTGTTGGCACCTGGCTTTTTTGCCGCGCTTTTAAACGGATATACACCTGAATATTTTGCACAGCCTGTGCGGCTGTCTGCACCGGGGG
>CALDNB010000262.1 GCA_937914775.1 uncultured Clostridia bacterium | reverse complement strand
AAAATAATATTTTATTATGCGGAATTATGTCAAATGATATTGACACGATACGTACATATATTATAAAATAAATTGTAATTTTAAGAATATGGAGGAATTATTAGTGGGTTTAAATTTAGCACAAAAAGTAATTAAATCTCATCTTGTTACAGGTGAACTTAAAGCAGGTAGTGAGATTTCTATTAAAATTGACCAGACATTAACTCAGGACTCTACAGGTACAATGGCGTATCTGCAGTTTGAAGCAATAGGAATTCCAAGAGTTAAAACTGAAAAGTCAGTTGCATATATTGACCATAATACATTACAGGCGGGTTTTGAAAATGCCGATGACCACAAGTACATACAGACTGTTACTTCAAAACACGGCATTTATTTTTCAAGGCCGGGTAATGGTATTTGCCATCAGGTACAGTTGGAAAGATTCGGTATTCCCGGGAAAACACTTCTTGGTTCTGACAGTCACACTCCCACAGGAGGCGGTATCGGTATGCTTGCCATAGGTGCCGGCGGACTTGATGTTGCTGTTGCTATGGGTGGCGGTGCATACTATTTAACAATGCCTAAAGTAAAAAAAGTAAACCTTGTTGGTAAATTACAGCCCTGGGTTTCAGCGAAAGATATAATTTTAGAAGTTCTTCGTCAGTTAACCGTTAAAGGCGGAGTAGGTTACATTATTGAGTACTGCGGCGAAGGTGTTAAAACCTTGTCTGTTCCTGAACGTGCTACCATTACAAATATGGGTGCAGAACTTGGTGCTACTACATCAATTTTCCCAAGTGACAACATTACAAAGGAATTTTTAAAAGCCCAGGGACGTGTGGAAGACTGGGTAGAACTACTTCCTGATGCCGATGCAGTTTATGACGATGAAATTACAGTTGATTTAAATAAACTTGTTCCGCTGGCTGCAAAACCACATATGCCTGATATTGTTGACACAGTTGAAAATATCGGTGCAATCAAGGTTGACCAGGTGTTTATTGGCAGTTGCACAAACTCATCTTACGCCGATATGATGAAAGTTGCGGCAATATTAAAGGGAAAAACTGTTCATCCTGACGTAAGCCTTGTTATAGGTCCAGGCTCAAAACAGGTACTTAATATGCTTGCGGAAAACGGAGCACTTGCTGATATGATTAATGCTGGTGCAAGAATTTTAGAATGTGCATGTGGGCCGTGTATCGGTATGGGACAGGCACCAAAAACAGATGCAATATCATTAAGAACAAATAACAGAAATTTTGAAAACAGAAGCGGTACAAGTTCTGCTAAAATTTATCTTGTAAGTCCCGAAGTTGCGGCTGTAAGTGCAATTATGGGTGAACTTACAGACCCCAGAACTTTTGGTAAAGCACCAAACCCCAAAATGCCCAAAAAGTTCTTTGTAAATGACAATATGGTAGTGGCTCCTGCGCCATCTTATGATGACGTAGAGGTAGTAAGGGGTCCTAACATAAAAGAATTCCCTGTTAATGTTCCTTTGGCTGACAATTTAACAGGTGAGGCGTTAATTAAGGTTGAGGACAACATTACAACTGACCACATTATGCCGTCTAATGCTAAATTATTGCCGTTCCGTTCAAATATTCCGTATTTGTCCGAGTACTGCTTGGCACCCTGCGACCCGGAATTTCCTGCCCGTGCAAAAGAAAAGAACGGCGGATTTATTATAGCAGGTTCAAACTACGGTCAGGGCTCGTCAAGAGAACACGCAGCATTAGTTCCTTTGTATCTTGGAATTAAGGCAGTAGTTGCTAAATCTTTTGCAAGAATACACATGGCAAACCTTATAAACAATGGTATTTTACCATTAACATTTAAAAATGAGAACGACTATGACTTAATTTCTCAGGGTGATAATCTGGAAATCCCTGACATTGCAGAAATAATCAAAAACAACGGCGAAATTGTTGTTAAAAACGTAACCAACGGTAAAGATATTGCTGTTAATATAAGTTTGTCAGAAAGACAAAGAAGCATTATTTTAGCAGGTGGATTATTAAACTTTACAAGACTAAACAGCGAGGAGAAGTAATATGAACAAAATTATTGAAGAAGCAAAAGAAAAATTCGGCAAGGTTTTGGAGGCTCAGTTGAAAAGAGTTGAAAAAATCAACCAGACAAAAGAGTTTATTGATTACAAATCTCTTGATAAAATTATAATCGGCGTTGTAGGCGGTGACGGAATAGGTCCGTACATTACTGCAGAAGCAGAAAAAGTTCTTAAATTTTTACTTGATGGCAAACCTGTAGAGTTTAAAGAAATTGACGGTTGTACAATTG
>CALDNB010000261.1 GCA_937914775.1 uncultured Clostridia bacterium | reverse complement strand
GATTTCCGCCCATGGGAATATAAACGTAGTCACGAAACCACGTCCCAAGAGAAATATGCCATCTTCTCCAGAACTCCGTTATGCTTTTTGCAATAAAAGGATAATTAAAGTTTTCCAAAAATTCAAAGCCGAATATTTTTCCAAGGCCTATTGCCATATCGCTGTATCCCGAAAAATCAAAATACACCTGCAGCATATATGCAACAACATAAAGCCAGTAAAAAAGTACCGACTTGTCAGACGTACCCTGGAAAAATGCACAAAGTTCTCCCAAAGTATTTGCAAGAAGCACTTTTTTTGAAAGTCCCGTTACAAATCTGCTTATACCTACAGATATTTTTTCAAAACTGTGGGTACGAGAAACAAGTTCCCTTTCAATGTCAATATACCGAACTATAGGTCCTGCAATAAGTTGAGGGAAAAGTGCCACATAAGTTGCAAGAGTGATAAAATTCTTCTGTGCTTTCACGTTTCCGCGATACACGTCTATTGTATAACTTAAAATCTGGAAAGTGTAAAAACTTATACCGATAGGAAGGGCAATATTTAAAAACCCCACAGACAACCCTGTTGCCCTGTTAAAATTTTCAATAAAGAAATCGGCATATTTAAAATACCCCAGTGCCCCAAGAGAAAGAACTGCGGACACCGTCATATACACTTTAGCCAAAGGTCTGCCCCGATGCTTTTCAATTAAAATACCTAAAATGTAATTTGCCAGCACCGTTCCAAGCATTAAAAATACGTACCTTGGCTCACCCCAGGCATAAAACACGATACTTGACAACAAAAGTACCGGATTTTTAAGTTTTTTTGGAGCCGCAAGGTAAAAGAGTATTACCAAAGGCAAAAAGTAATACAAAAAGGGAATGCTTGAAAATACCATATTTTCACCTCGTAAAAAAAGGGCTTGCGTTATATGCACAAGCCCTTAATTATTATTCCTCTGTTTCAAATGTTGAACAGCACATTAAGAAAAACACTTTGTTTCCTGAAACGCCTGTTACCATTTCGTCTGCTTCTGTGCAAATGTTCCATCTTAAATTTGCATTGGCTTTTAAACCGTCAACAAAGGCATTTTTATCTGCACCGTCTTCAAGTTCAAATACATAGCCCACAAATGGTATTGTACCCATAACCGGTCCAAACATTGCACCGTTTTTAAAACCGTGTACTTCGTAGTTGTCAAAACCGCTTAAAAATCCTGGTTCTACTGCCATTGCATCACCCGGGAACTGAATAATTTCATTTGATACTATTGCTTTTGCAACAGTCATTACGTCACCGCTTGATGCCTTTGCATAGAAATCTGCAAGTAGTTTCTGTCCTACTGTTTTTGGCTCTTCTACAGGCTTCTCAACAGGTTTCTCTGCAGGTTTTTCTGCAGGTTTTTCCGCTGGTTTCTGAACAGGCTTTTCAACCGGCTTCTCAACAGGTTTCTCTGCAGGTTTTTCTTCTTCTACTTCTGCTTCCACATCTTCAATTGGGTCATCTGTAACATCAACAATCTCATCTTCAACAATTTCGTCCTCGTTTGTTACAGGTTTTTCGCCGCAGCCCCAAAGCGCAAACAATGAGCACACAACAAGAACTCCTGCAATAAGTGTCATAAGTTTTTTGTTCATAAGTAATTTCCTCCAATATATTTTTTTATTTATAATTTTTAGACGATAATTAGGGAAAAAAAGTTCCCTTACAGGTATCTTTTTTTGAAAACACCTTCATCAAGTTCATATACACAGTCAAAGCCAATATCTTTTAGCAAGGCTTCGGTTTCTTTAAAATAAAAATTAAGATTTTTCACATTATGACAGTCCGAAGAAAGAACAAGTCCGTTCCCCTCTTGTTTTAAAACATACAGAAGGTTTTCGTAAGGGTACGGTGTTTTTCTGTAACCCCTTGAAATTGCACCCGTATTTACTTCAAACAGACAACCGCTTTTAGCTGCCTGTTTTATATAATCCTCCGACAATTTCAAATACTTCGGATTATTTAAAAACCGCATTTCGTCCATTTCGTCAAACTTTGTTATCAAGTCAAAATGCCCTATTATATCAGGTTTTCTTTTTAAAATATAACTTACAAACCCGTTATAATAAGTTTCCGCAAGTTTTATAATGTCATAATCAAAAACTTCCAGACACTTCTTAAAACAGTCATAATTTGAATCAATTGGATAATGTTTGCCGCCAACGTAAAAATAGTGAGAACTGCCTATAATAAAGTCAAAATCCTCTCTGTTTACAAAAGAAACTGCCTCTTCCTCCACGCCGCAGTAAACCTGTATTTTGCCCTTATATTTTCCCTTAAGACGTGATATTTCTTTAATATACCCTTCCGTATCCTGCATACAATACACAGAGCCGGGATTGTAACCGTGACCAGAAAAACCGATAGACGAAAAACCGATGTCAATGGCAGACAAAACTATTTCTTCAAGGGTATTTTCTCCGTCGCAAAAGCGGGAGTGTGTATGATAATTACCGGACATCTTAATCCTCCTCTACGTTTCTTTTAATTAAGCCGATTACAAAGTCAATACCAAATGTTTTAATAATAAGTCCGATAAAGGAACTTAAAAGAACTGTTAAGCCTGACAAAAAGCCGCCCACAAGCACAATTAAAATATCTGTTGCCAGAAGTGCTTTCCCTATATCCATTTTTGAATACTTTTTTACAATAAGTGCTATTATATCGGTTCCTCCCGAACTTGAACGGACGTAAAACATAATTGCACTTGCCAATGCAATAATCACGGCACCTGTAATTGCGGACAAATAAATATTTGATATAATTACTCCATCACCAAATACTTTTTCAAAAACGCCTACAAAAACTGTGGTTAATGTAGAGCCGACAAAAGTTTTAACTGCCATTTCCCTGCCTAAAACAACAAATGCCGCAATTAAAAGAGCAAAGTTAATTACAACAAGAATCGTACCCGGTGACATAGCCGACAAAAACTCGTTTAAAATTACTGAAATTCCGCTTGTTCCACCAAGCAAAAGGGAATGTGGAAATATAAAAGCAACAGTAGAAACTGCATATAGAATACTTCCGATTACGATACACAGATAATTAACAATTTCTTTTTTCATAATACGCTTCCTTTAATTAAATTTCTGTTCATGAGATTAAAGTACAATTTCGTTTGTACCATCTTTTGTGACATAATGCTTTTTCACACCCAGAATATCCATCCATTCCCGTGTAACTGTCGCAGGGAATTTCCGCGGTGCCAGCCAGTTGAGTCTTTTAAAATCTTCATAATCTCTTGTGCCGATTTTTAATCCGTTATAGTTTTCTTCCCGACAACACCATAAACAAGCATCAGGTTTTACAGCGGCATAAACTTCCATTCCGCAACCAAAAGCTCCGTGATGGGACATTTGTACCATATCCGATTTTAAAAGATGCCTCGACTCAAAATACAGTATATCTCCCGCCTCAGGGCCTATATCTCCGAGAAAAAGCACCGATGTGTCCGGTGTAATAACCTTAAAAACAAGAGAACTGTTGTTTATAATATTGGTCAGAATGCTTTTCCGATAGGTAAAAATAAAATCAATTTTTACTTCGTCAACTGTAACCGATTCGCCTTCCACTGCAATATGTGTAAGATGTTGTATTTCCGGCATAATTTCTGCAAACGCCGGCAGTGTTTCCCGAACATCTCCGTTGTTTGCATACTCGGGCATATCAAGAAACTCCATTGGAAAATTGAAATATATTTTTTCGACATCAAAATCAGCCCATTTGTTTTTTCTGTACTCTGCTATCATACCACCGATATGGTCATCATGAGCATGGGTTAATATCCAGGCAGAAATATGTCTTCCTCCTATGTACTGTTTTAAAAGAGGCATATCCTCCACTCTTCCGCCATCAATAACAATAGCATTATTATTCTTCGTAACTATAACAAATGACATCATAAAAGAACTTGTTTCTGTTACCTGATACATAATTGTATTTTCGTTTATCATATCTGCTCTCCTGTTGCTTTTTGTTTTTCATCCTGAACTTCCAGATCTGCCACAAAAGGAAGATGGTCAGATGCAAGTGAAAAGTGAATATCACTTTTTAAAGTTTTAAAGTGCTGTGTTGTAAATATATAATCAACCTTCCGCCGCCTGTCCATATCATACTTCTTTTCAGAAACACCTGTATATCTGGTAAAAGCCGATGGCCAGGTATATGGCTGTACAGAGCCGTTTGCGGTATCGGTAAGCCTTTCGAATAGTGGCTTTAAAATCTCATTATCCGGTGTAATATTCAAATCACCCATAAAAATCACAGGTTTTTTTGATTCCTCTATAAGTGAGAGAACTGTTTCTATTCCTTGTCTCTGTTCTTCTGGCGAAAGGCCGAAATGAGTAACCAATACAGTAATTCCATTACAAACATCTATCTCGGCAACCAATACACAACGACTTTCAACATTAGAACTAGCGTCTGGAATTTTTATACTATTTGCGCTTTTTATAGGATATTTGGAAAGAAGTGCATTACCATAACCATAGGAGTTTGTCGTTATGGCAGGAGCAAAATATGAATACATTCCAAGTTTTTTACCAAGATACTCCGGAACCTCTTCTTCTATATCGTAAGCGGCAGGAAACCCATAACAAGGGCCCTTTCCCACTTCCTGTAAACCAATAATATCAGGTCCGATTTCCGAAATAACCTCTGCAGTCCAGTCATAATTTCTTGTTTGTATTTCTGCATTGTTTCTGCCTGACCAGATATTATATGTTGCTATTTTGAAATTCATAGGAAGCCCTCCATAAAATATGTCTCATTTACATTACTACAGTTATTACTTGATGTGTAGATAGAAAGAAATATAACCAGATTTATCTTTAATGAATTCATTATACTTTAAATTTCCGCTTTTTTCAATAGAAATTTCTTGTTATATGAAAAACTTTATGATATACTGAATAAAGAGGTGTTATATATGTACGTAGATATGTTTGGCAAAACACGAATGAAAATAAATCTGCATCTTCACACCACCGTAACAGACGGACAAAAATCCCCTGAAGAAGCAGCAGAAATATATAAAAACGAGGGCTACGATGCTATCGCAATTACTGACCACTGGAAAGTAAGCGAAGCAGGAAACTTAAACGGACTCAGAATTTTGTCAGGAGTTGAATATAACGTAAATAAAAGCGACAGTTCCGTTGGCGTTTATCATATATTGGGAATAGGCGTAAAACGTCAGCCCCATGTTCCCGATTACCCTCAGGCGCAACCCGTTATTGATGAAATTGGCAGATGCGGAGGCATAGCAATTCTTGCGCACCCCGCCTGGTCCCTTAATACCCCTGAACAAATGAAGAAACTGCGCAATTTAAGCGCCGTTGAAATATATAATTCCGTGTCGGACTCCCACCAGTCCTCAAGACCTTATGCAGGGCACTTTGTTGACACCTGCGCAAATCAGGGAATAATACTTCCTTTAGTTGCAGCAGACGATACCCACTACTACGACGAGGGCGACTGCGCCAAATCTTTTATTATGCTGGAATGTAAAAAGGACGCCACAGACGACGAAATATTATCCGCAATAAAGCAAGGCAAATTCTATTCGTCACAAGGTCCTGAGATACATATAATGCGGGACAGAGAGGACATTGTAATAAACTGCTCTCCCGCAGACAGAATTTCACTTTTCTCCAATATGGTGTGGGGTGAAGACTACTGCATAAGAGGAAACGGCGTAACACAAATGCGCCACCGTATTGCTCCTCAGGAAAAATTTATAAGAGCGGAAGTTGCTGACGAAAAAGGCCGAATGGCTTGGACTAATATTATTAAATTGTAAATCAAATTATATAAAGCGTTCAACGATGTTGAACGCTTTATTTTATACTGTTCATATATTCTTTTGTAGTTATACCCATACTTTTCTTAAATAGTCTGTAACCATAAGACACATCAAATATTCCTGCGTTTTCACAGGCAACCTTAAAAGAAACTCCTCTGTGTTGCATCAGTTCACAAATTAAAGATACTTTTTCTTTATTTATGTATTGTCTTATACTTATACCTTGACGCTTTTTAAAGACCGAGTTTATATAATTGGGCGTCATATTAAGTTCCTTTGCAATATCCCCTATATCAAAATTATTGCTTATGTTATTTGCAACATATTTTTTTATCTTGTATTCAATAATCGATGACTGATTTTCCCCCTGTTTTTTCTGAAAATTCATACCAAGTCTTTGCAAAAGGGAAAGTGCAAGTAATACTGCTGAAAGTTCGTTCCGTTCTTTTGATACTGTCAGTTCCGAAACAACTAAAAACAAATCTTTTTTAAGACGCTCCGTTTCTTTAAAAGGTCTTGTCACAAAGGGCAATACAATTCCGTTCTTTTCACTTTTATAATTGTCCGTGTTTTCAGTATATAGAAATTCAAAATCACCCTCAAGGGAAACGCTGCAATGTGAATGAACGCCTACAGTATATAGGTTTATTGGCAGATGCCTTAAAAGTACAAAAAAACTTCCCTCTTCCACCATAAATGTTTTGCCGTACAGTTCTGCCGTCATATTTCCTTTTTTTATATATACGATTTCTATACCGTTCTGTCCCGTTCCGTAGTTGGCTTTGTAATCGTATTCTGTAAAAAAATGATGAGCAAAACCAATTTTAGGAATATTTTTTAATACTAATTCTCCGCCCTGCATACTTTCCACCTCGTAAATATTATATCAAATAATCGTTGTTTTGTCCATATAAATTTGTTTTATTACTTGATTTTTACTCTGTTTACAGTTAAAATAAACACAAATTTATAACAGGAGTGATTACATTGGATAAAAAATGTTATTTCTTTATTGATGACGTAATCTGGGTATTTCGTGACATCACACGCAAACAACCAAAATCAATTTTTGACAACGAGTTTTTGAAACTTTTAAAAGAGGGTCATGACAAATACGGAATGAAAGTTCAGTTAAACATATTTTACAGAACTGACTTTTTCTATGGGGAAGACGAATTTACTTTATCAGAAATGACTGACGCTTACAAAAAAGAGTTTGAAGAAGCATCAGACTGGTTAAAATTCGGTTTCCACTCAAAACAGGAATTTCCCGACTATCCCTATGCTAATGCCGACTACGAAACTGTAAAAATCAACTTTGACAGAACTGTAGCAGAAGTTAAACGTTTTGCAGGTGACAACAGTTTTTCACTGGCAGTAGTTCCTCACTGGTTACCTATCAGCAAAGAGGGTGTTATGGCATTAAAGGACGGCGGAATTAAAGTTATGGGATGTTCAGTAGGCGACAAAACACCTTATAACGGCGACCCCGACTCATTACCTTACGGACATGCACAAAGACTTATGAACAACAGAAAACCTGAAACAGCGTTGTTTACAAGAATAACCCCCGACAAGGCAATCAGCCGCTCTATTGCAAGTTACAATCACCTGACAAATGAACAGGCAAATAAAGTAAGATTTAACTTTGATGCAATATTTGACGAAGAAACAGGTATGTACTTTAAGCCTATGACAAACTCACCTAACATCAACTTAAATGACGAGGAAGCCATCATAAAAGGTCTTACAGAGAACATTAATAATGGTGCCGAGTATATTGCATACGCAACACACGAACAGTATTTCTATAAAGACTACTTTAACTATCAGCCAGATTTCCCGCAGAAACTTCTTACTGCAGCAAGAATTTGTTTTGAAAACGGATACAAATATATATTTGCCGATGAATTAGTATAATAAAAAATGGTCAGAAGTTTTTCTGACCATTTTTTTAATCCACTTTTACATCAACGTACAACAATGTGTGTCTGTTATGCTCTACTGCGAAATGAATATGTCCGTCTTCATAAAATCCCTCGGCGTAACAATACATTCCGGGGAAATCGGTAATTACCTGTTTATACCCCCATGTTTTCATATCATCATCAGATATCCAAAGTTCAAGGGGATAACGGGACTCGGGTTTGTTTTTGCGTTTTTCATCATTATTCGGAGTACTGATTAATGCAATTCTTCCCTTGTCCATTTCAATCAGTTTTGGTTTGTTAGAAGGATTTGGAATATCGGTCTGATATGTTTCAGACCAGGTTCTTCCTCCGTCTTTTGAATCACAACGCCACAACCAGCCCATTTGTTCTTATAAGCATCGTAAGTGTAGCGTCGGATAATTTTGCAACTGTCGGCTCTGTCCATACCCAGCCATCTTTAAAACTTATCTGATTTGCCATAAATCTTTCATAGGTCTTCCCGCCGTCTTTACTTATCAGCACACCGTTTTCACAATATGTTATATTTGTTACTTTGCAAAATGTATTGTTTCCACCCTCACGAAGTATTCGTTCATATTCTTCGTCGCTTACAGGGAAATACTGATAGGGAATTACAATTTCTCCCTCTGCATTTTTAATTGCCGCCCTTAAATAGCAGTACTTATCAAATACGGGAGAGTTGCCGACTTTTTCCCAGGTATAACCATTGTCGTAACTTTTAGCCATCTTGCAGTCCCACCAAAGCCCCTCATTAATAAAGGTAGGCATATACGCTGTTATTACGTCACCAAACACAGACACTTCTGTTACATAAGCGGCAGTACCGTCTTCTTCACCTACAAGTTGCTTTTCAGACCAGGTCTCACCATTGTCTTTACTGTGAAAAGCATACACTCTGTTTAAAGGGTGTGGCTCACCAAACCCGTCACAAAGAGAAAGGCACAAAAGTTCCCCGTTTGCAGTACGTCTTAACGACGGTTCGCACACCATAAAATTAGTGTGTATCTGTTTTATTCTTATATTGTCCGCCATACAGAAAACTCCCTTTTTAGAATTATTAATTTGAATTGCAATTTATATATAGTATACGTAATTTTCTTTTTTCGGCTTAGGGGCTCCTGTTTGACTGGGGTAACCGATTACACAATTGCCTATGCCCTCGTACTCTTCTGTTATTCCTAAAGATAAAAGAATATCTTTTCCCTCTTTTGTTTCAAACATTTCTTTTGCGCGGTGTATCCAGCAACCGCCAAGTCCCAAAAAGTGTGCGGCATTTAAGAGATTGCCCATTACAAGGCTTCCGTCATACAAATATGTGTTTACATCTTTTTTTGCAAGTACTACCAGTACTACTGGCGCACCGTAAAAGGGGTCAGTATCTGTTCCTAAAATTTCAGCATTCATACGGGATAATTTATCCCTCATTTTTTTATCTGTCACCGCAAGTATAATTGGAGACTGCAAATTTCTTCCCGTCGGTGCGCAGGTACCCGCTTTTATTATTTTATCAAGTATTTCTTTTGGAACGGGTGTATCTTTATATGCTTTTACGCTGTATCTTTCACATAGTTTTTCTGTCATTATTCTCACCTTTTTAAAAAAGCCGAGCAACGCTCGGCTTTTAAATTATTTAAGATTTGCAACCATTCTTGCTGCGATTATTATTGCCTGTTCTCTTGAGCAGTTATCGTCTGGTGCGAATTTGTTGTCCCCAACACCGTTGATGATACCTTTTGATGCCATAAAGTAAACGCTGTCCTGTGCCCAGTCATCAATGTTAGCGTCGTCTGCAAATGTTGCAGGTTTTTCAAATTCTACCTTTTCTTTGCTGTATGCTCTTGTAAGCATTGTTGCAGCCTGTTCTCTGTTTAGAAGTGCACTTGGCTCGAATGTTGTTTCGCTTGTTCCTGTTGTGATACCGATATTAAATGCTTTTAATACTTCAACGTCTTCAGTATCATTAAAAGGATTTGTTGCTACAGGCTCTGCCTTTGTTCCTTTTAATGCTTCGTATGCTTTTACTGCAACTGCAGCAAATTCTGCTCTTGTAATATTTTTTGTCAAATCTGCAGTTTTCAGGCTTTCGGGAATTACCGCTTCTGCTTTTGCAAGTTCTTCTTTTGCCCAGTCTGAACAGATTAGTTCCGGCACATCAGGTACTTCAGGCTCTACAGGTGCTTCAACTTTTTCGCCGATTGACAAAATATTTGATGGTTCAGATACTGTCTCTGTTCCGTCAGAGTTTTTGCTGATATAGAACAAACGGAATTCCACATAATCTGTGTCTTTAAAAACTACATTTGCTGTATTTAGTACTGTTCCGTCAAGTGCCACTAATTCTTTTGCTGTAGTAACTTTTTCTTTTATTGCTACTGTCTTCCATTCTTCGCCATTTACAGAATACTCGGCTTTTATACTTACCGGTGTTTCAACATATGTATAAGCATGTTTAGTATAAGGATGCAAACCAAACAGGAATTTGAAAGTATATGCGTTATCTTTTACTTTTTGTACTTCTAATTTTGCAATTGATGCGGCATATTTGTTTGCATTCTCGTCGCCCACTCCGCTGTCAGCCAATACTGACACACATGTAAATACCATAATTATTGCCAGGATTAAAGAAATAATTTTTTTCATTTTTTTCCCTCCATTTATATAGTAATATATATGTTGATTATAGCACAGTCTTTTTTTTTAGTCAACAAAAAAAAGCCAAGATAAACTTGGCTTTTAAAAAACTATTTTAAGTTAGCAACCATTCTCGCCGCAATTATTATTGCCTGTTCTCTTGAACAGTTATCGTCAGGTGCAAATTTATTGTCCCCAACGCCGTTGATGATTTTCTTAGATGCCATAAAGTAAACGCTGTCTTTTGCCCAGTCATCAATCTTAGCATCGTCTGCGAATGTTGCAGGTTTTTCATAAGTTACTTTGTCTTTGCTGTATGCTCTTGTAAGCATTGTTGCAGCCTGTTCTCTGTTTAGAAGTG
>CALDNB010000260.1 GCA_937914775.1 uncultured Clostridia bacterium | reverse complement strand
TTCCGGATTTTTTGATGCAATATTAGCGGAAAAGGTCATTCCAAAACCGATTCCTACCTATGTGAAGCCGCCGTTGAGTGCTTTTTGTTATTTTACTGTCAATACTACTTTGCCTACGTTTTTACCCTGATACAATATATCATGGGCTTTTTCTGCTTCTGTTATGGGAAGTACTTCGTGAATTGTTGGCTTAACTTCTCCTGCCTCGATTTTCGGGAATACCTTTTCCACAAGTTCCGCTAAAATCTGTGCCTTTGTTTCGGGAGTTCTTGAACGAAGTGTGCTACCTATAATTCTTACATTTCTTACATAAATGTTTTTAAGGTCAATTTCTGTTTTCTGACCTGCAAGTGCCGCAATCATAATCCATCTTGCACCGTGAGTTAAGTAGTGAATACATTTACCCATTATTTCACCGCCAAGGCAGTCTATTGCAACATCAACAGAGTTTCCGTTTTCCAGTTCTTCTTTTAATACTTCAGATATGTCTTCTTTTGTTGTAACTACAACTCTGTCTGCGTTAAGATGCTTAATTGACTGAGCAATTTCATCAGTTAAAACTGTTGTGATTACTCTTATGCCAAACGCCTTTGCCATTGGGATTATTACACTTGCAAGACCAGAAGCACCTGCGTTCATAAGAAGTGTATTTCCCGGTTTTATATTGCCCTCCATAAACAAGTTAAGGTATGCAGTAGCAAATGCTTCTGGAATTGCTGCCGCTTCAATCATGGAGCAGTTTTTGGGAACGGGCATTAACATATCATATTTTACTGCAACTTGTTCAGCATATCCGCCGCCGCCTAAAAGTGCACAAACTTTGTCGCCGATTTTCCAGTCTGATTTTTCCTGTGCGGTTTTTCCTACTTTTGTTATCACACCTGCGATTTCAAGTCCCATCCATTCAGGACATCCCGGAGGAGGAGGGTAGTCGCCCTCTCTTTGCATTAAGTCTGCTCTGTTTAATGCCGCAGCGTGAATTTCAACTAACACTTCATCGTCTTTAATAACCGGGTTTGGAACATCGTCCCATCTTAAACTTCTGTCATCATTTACAAGTATCGCTTTCATAAAAAATACTCCTATTCATTATTATTTTAGTGCCCCGCAGGCCTTTAATACTGTTTTATAAAGTTCCAGTTCGTAATCGTAACTCCATGGGTTTTGTTTTTCGCCTCTTACCATTTCTGCAAAACTTCTCATCATATTGTCGTATCTGTCATATAGCGGACTTTTTTCCATTGGTGTATATATATTCCAGTCATCACTATTACGGACATATCTGCCTGTATAGCAGTCTGGACCCTCATACCATTCAAGGGGTTTTAATTCTACTGTTTTTTCGGTACCCGTTACTACAAGTTGACGTCTTTCAAACCCGCCTCTTTCTACAGCAGAGGTTTTTGCAAAGGAAACTCCGTTATCGTATTCAAATACTGCCATACCGAAGTCCTGTGCCGTAACACCTGACACTCCGCTTGACTTGCTTAAAGGGATTATGTTCTTTGGCTCTCCTTGTATTGAATATATTAAATCTACAAGGTGGCAGCCTAAAAAGAACATCATACCGCCTTTAAAGGTTGAAAGCCACTGGCGTACCTCTTTTGGGTGAATACAGTTCATCTGTGCCTCAACACTTATTATATCACCAAGTTCACCATTTTTTATCTGCTCTTTAAGTTCTTTAACGTAAGGATTGTAACGGTACATATAACCAACGTGGAACACCGTGTTATTGCTCTTAACAGTTTCAATTAATTTTTGAAATTCGGCAAAATCTGTACCGCCCGGTTTTTCCATATGTATATGCTTTTTGTGATTTGCAACTATCTGAGCATATTTAGTAAGATAAATTTCTTCCGTCTCAATTACTACGGCGTCAATTTCGGGATTGTTAACTATTTCATCAACTGTAAGTTCTTTATAATCCTCAAACATTGCCATATTCTGGGGAAACTTTTCTCTTTCGTTTTCGGGAAGTGCATAGCCCACAATTTCAAAAACGTCGCTGTTCTTTTTAAGGGCATTAAAAATTACGTTGCCGTGACTGTTTACACTTGTACCGATTTGCGCTACTTTAATTTTATTCATTGTTATCCCCTCCAGTCAAATTGTACAACGGTAGGGAAATCTTTGTCAAATACAAGTCTTTCATAAACCTCTTTGCATTGGTCGGGAGTGTGTGTTTCCAAAATCATATCTTTAAGACTAATTCTGTTGTTCTCGCAAAGTTTTAAAACAGTTTTTATATCGTCTGCAGTAGTGTAGTATCCGGGATATGACTCAAACTTTGGTCTTGCATCTGTGTGAGCACCGATTAGTGATATACCGGGACCATGTACTTTTCTGTAATAATCAACTGTAAAGTCACTGTTTCTTGTGCAGCCAAGAAGTGCCACACGTCCGAATTTTGCCATACAGTCAAGAGTTTCGTTAAGACCTGCTCCCTGACCTGTTACTTCTATTGCGGTATTTACACCGCCACCTGTAATTTCTTTTACCTTGTCTGCAAAATCTTCGTCAAAAGGGTTAAGAGCGTAGTCTGCACCGAACTTTAGTGCAGTTTCACGTCTTTTTTCTACGGGGTCAACTGCTATTACGGGAACTGCTCCTGCGGCTTTGGCAAGTTGTACAGCCATAAGTCCAAGTATTCCAAGTCCCATAACCATCAGGGATTCCCCTATTTCAAGTTTGGTTTTTCTTATTGCTGCAAGGGGGAAAGCCGCTATGTGTGCCAGTGCACCATCTTCAAGGGAAACATTATCTCCATTAATTTTTACGGCGTTGCTTTCGTCAACAACATTATAGGTTCTGTGTGTTGTCCAGTACATTGCTACTCTGTCATCTATTTCAAGGGATTTAACATTTTCGCCTTTTTCAACAACTATGCCTGATGTACTGTAACCAAGTGCGCGGGGGAAAATTGTCTGTCCTGCACTGTGAGGACTTACTGACGCATCACCTGTTAAGTTTGCTCTTTCTGTACCGTTACTGATTGTACTGAATGCAGTTTTAACACGTACCTGATTTGCGCCTAATTCCTGACTTTCAACCTCAAGAAATTCCGCTTTATTTTTGTCTGTAAATACTATTTGTTTATCCATAATCATCACCTCTATAAAACAATTATACTGTCTTGAAAAATCTAAAACAATATGATATACTATATAAAAACACCACTATTCTCTAAAACGAGGTGATTGTATGGGCAAAAACACTCTGATTACTAATTATTTGTTTGAGGAATACAGATATAACGACATTCATTCTGCAGGACCGGGATTGTATTTTACAAATCCCTGCATTGGGTATATTAAAAAAGGTTATGCCAGATTTTTTTACAGAGGGCAGACTTTTTACGCCTACGAGGGGGACCTTATATATATTTCTTCGGGAACAAGATATCATTCTGTGTGGTACGGCTCTCCTGATATAAGATGGTATTCTATAAGTTTTTCTTTTAAATCACAATATGATTATTACGAATACCCTTTCCAGATTGTGCACAACTACCCCCAAGACCTTTTTGATAAAATGTATGAAACTTACGAAAATTCAAATTTGATGTCGGTGGGGTATTTCTATCAGGTGTTAGACGATGTTTACAAAAAGTTGAGGCGTGAAAAAAATCCTGTGCCCTTTGTTACCATTCAACCGGCAATCGAGTTTATCGAAAACAATTACAACAGTAAAATAACCATTAAGGCCCTTGCGAAACTTTGTCATTTAAGCGAGTCTGGATTTTTTAAGTTGTTTAAAAGTTCAACAGGTGTTACGCCAATTGCATACAAGCACAACATAATGATACAAAATGCCCTTGAACTATTATCTCACACCAACCTTTCAATAGAGGAAATAAGTGCACAGGTTGGTTTTTCATCGTCAAATCATTTCAGGACTGTGTTTTATAAACTTACAAGTAAAAATCCGAAAGATTTAAGACAAAAGGTCGAGTAAAATACTCGACCTTTTGTCTTAAAAACTAACTTCGTTTCCGTAAAATGCACAGGTAAGAATTCGTTTTATATCTTCGGCTTCTGCCTTTCTGGGATTACTGAATGTGCACGGGTCAAGAGCGGCGTTCTTGCTTATTTCGTCAACTTTTTCCAAAAAGTGTTGTTCTGTTACCCCTGACTCATTAAATGTCTGTTTAATGTTAAGTTTTTTGTTAAGTGCTTTTATTTCTTTTACAAGGGAGTTGGTCAGTTGCTTGTCTGTTCTGCCCTGAAGTCCCATTATTCTTGCAATATGAGCAAATCTGTCGCACACAGTTTTTTGGTTGTACTGAATAACATAGGGAAGCAAAAGAGCGTTACAGCATCCGTGAGGAATGTTAAACTCTGCACCTGTTTTATGTGCCATACTGTGAACAATACCTAAAAGTGCATTTGAAAAAGCCATACCTGCCATACATTGTGCAAGGTGGACTTGTGCACCTGAATCTTTACAACCATTATAAAATGCTTCTAAATTTTCATAAATCATTGAAATTGCATAAATTGCAAGTGAATCGGTTACGGGGTTTGATGCAGTAGAAGTGTATGCTTCTATTGCGTGGGTTAAAGCGTCCATGCCTGTATGTGCAATCAGTTGCTTGTGCATTGTAAGGGGAATTTTGTAGTCCAGTATTGCAATATCGGGAGTAATTTCAAAGTCAGCAAGGGGGTATTTGATGTTTGTTGAATAGTCTGTAATTACCGAAAATGCAGTTACTTCTGTTGCTGTTCCGCTTGTAGATGGGATTGCTACAAATATTGCCTTTTTTCGCAATGGAGGAATGGAAAATGGCTCTTTTATATCGTCAAATGTCAAGTCGGGATGCTCGTAAAATACCCACATTGCTTTTGCAGCGTCAATAGGTGAGCCACCGCCGATTGATACAATAACGTCGGGCTGAAATTCCTCCATAATCTTTGCACCTTTGTAAACTGTTTCTATTGACGGGTCCGGCTCAACACCTTCAATCAGTTTTGTTTCAAGTCCTGTTTCTTTTAAAAGTTTCTCTGTTTCTTCTAAGAAACCGTGTTTTTGCATAGCACTTCCGCCTGTTACAATAACGGCTCTTTTATATCCTTTTAATGTTTTTAAATTTTCAAGAGCATTTTCACCGAAGTAAATATCTCTTGGCAATGTAAATCTTGGCATGTCATTTTCTCCTTTATATAGTTTGTTATTATTATTTATAAGGAGATGTCAATTTATTCATTGTATGAAAACTTGATATTTTTATTTGAATGTTATATAATGTATGAAGAAGTTTTTTATCCTGATTTGACACGAACTTTGTCGAATAATGGTATATCATACACTGTACACAATATAAGAAATAATAAAGAGGAAATGATTTTATGGATAAAAACCAATTTAAACTGATACATAGTGAACTAATTCAACAAGTTCAATGCGTTGAAAATAATTTAAAGATAATATATGCTGCAATGCTTAAAGGGGATTTTAATAAAAATTTAAAGATAACTGAGAGGATGAATTTAGGTAAAATAGCGAGAGAACTTGAATATCTCGACAATAGTGATGATATGCCTGAATTTTCTGAAGAAGAATACGGCACAATAGATGAAATTAGAGAAATAAGAAATTATTGGTGTCATCAGTGTTATTTAGATTTTGTTTACATAGGAAACGATTATGAGCGAGAAAAAGCATTTCAAAAAGTTGCTAAAAAATTACATTATGACGAATATAGGACTTATGACTTGTTTAAGAAAACAGAAGAAATGCGGTTGATTATTATGGAAAAATACAGATAGGGTAGGTGTAGTTATGTTTGAGAAAATGAAAGAAAGAAGTCGTCAGCGCTAGGAAGAGAGAGAACAAGAAATTAGAGAAGAAAAAAACAGATTATTATCATTATCTGAAAAAGAATTGCTCATTGAAATTCTTATGGAACTAAAACATGTTGAAAATAGGATTGATAACGTCGCAAGAAGTGTTCGTATTCACAGCAATTAGTGTGAACATAACGGAATATTTCACTTGTGTTTTTACTCGTGTCAAGTCCATACAATTTAAAACATTAGTTTGCCGATTTTGATATTTACATATACTATCGGGTGCGAGAAAATCCAGTATTCTCGCGGGTTCTAAGGAATTTTGTTCAAGAAAAAACAGTGAAAAATTTAAGGGAAAAATAGTAGGTCCATATTATGCTTTAGCATAACAAGGTTCACGGGTACCCAACAGAAATCTGTGATTTCGTGTTGGGTGATGGTTCTTATTATTCACTGTTCTCCTGACTTGACAAAAGTCAATTGTGTCGAATGTAATCGAAGGAGTAGAGGTGTAAAGTATGACGGCTCAAATAGGAGACAAATATACATATAAAAATAGCAAATATTGCATTGTGTCAATGAGCAAACGAATAGAGTTTAATCCAAGAACATATGGCTTAAATGTTTCGTCTGCCTGTACGGGTTGTTGGAGAGGATATTGGTGTGAGTATGAAATTTACGATGGCGGAATTGTGTTGAAAAAATTATTTGTTCATACTTCGGATGATATCTATCCTGATATAAACGGAATTAAGGTAAATGATTGTAATAATCCATATGAATATATGGGACACCGAGTGTATAATGACTTGAATGTTGGTATTAATTACACTGGGAAAATCTTGCTTGGTGACGGATATATGCCAGAATATTATATTCATGCAGGTTTTCAAAGGGCATGGGCATATAAAGTATTAAAAGAGTTTGTTTTTGAAAAAGGAATTCTTGTAAAAATTAATGATTATAGTGATATTGTCGAAACAATTAGAGAAGAAGCAAAAAGCCGTGGCTTTAAAGGAAGTGGACTTTCTAGAATTGCAGTAGAAAAATTAGCATTAGATTATGACATTGATGCCTTTTGGTTTGATTGAAAACAATGGAATGATTATGTAGTACTTTTACACGTGTCAAGTCTATAAAATTTAAAAGATTAGTTTGCCGATTTTTGATATTTACATATACTATCGGAGCGAGAAAAACCAGTATTCTCGCGGGTTCTAAAGAATTTTGTTCAGAAAAGAAGCAGTG
>CALDNB010000259.1 GCA_937914775.1 uncultured Clostridia bacterium | reverse complement strand
TGACAGACAGCCTGAATTTACACAGATTGACCTTGAAATGTCTTTTGTTGAATGTGAAGACGTTATGACAGTTAACGAGGGTATGTTAAAAGAAATGTTCTCAAAAACATTAGGTATAGAAATTGAGACACCTTTCCTACGTATGCCATACAGTGAAGCAATGGAGCGTTTCGGCTCAGACAAGCCTGATACAAGATTCGGTCTTGAACTTATCCAGATGTCTGACGTAGTTGAAAACTGCGGCTTCAAAGTATTCTCAGATGTTGTTAAAAACGGCGGTAGTGTAAGAGCAATCAACGTTAAAGGTGCATCAGACAAGTTATCAAGAAGAGATTTAGACTCTTTAACTGATTTCGTTAAGATTTACAGAGCAAAAGGTCTTGCATGGTTTGTAGTAAACGAAGGCGAAATTAAATCACCTGTAACAAAATTCTTAACAGAAGAAGAAACAAAGGCAATTCTTGACAGAGCAGGTGCAGAAATCGGTGACGTAGTATTGTTTGTTGCTGATAAAGACGAAGTTGTATTCCAGGCATTAGGTGCATTACGTCTTGAACTTGGAAAACGTCTTGATTTAATAGATAAATCTAAATTTAACTTCTTGTGGGTAACAGAATTCCCTCTATTTGAGTACAGCGAAGAAGAAAAGAGATATGTTGCAAAACATCATCCTTTCACTGCACCAATGGACGAAGATCTGGAACTTTTGGAAACTGCTCCCGAAAAAGCACGTGCTAAAGCATACGACGTTATTTTAAACGGTTGCGAACTTGGCGGCGGCAGTATCAGAATTTATGACAGCGAATTACAGGAAAAAATGTTTAAAGCATTGGGCTTTACTCACGAACAGGCTTGGAGCAGATTTGGTTTCTTATTGGAAGCATTTAAATACGGTGTACCTCCTCACGGCGGTATGGCTTACGGTCTTGACAGACTTATTATGCTACTTACAGGCAGCGAATCTATAAGAGACGTAATGGCGTTCCCGAAAGTACAGAACGCTTCTGAACTTATGTCTAACGCTCCTGACGTTGTTGACCCCAAACAGTTGATTGAATTAGGTATCAGCGTAGTAAAAATAGATTAATCAAGTATTACGCGAAGGTAAAATTACGGAGTTATATATGAAAAGGCAATGGATTTTAAGAAAACATAATAACGCTCTTGTAAGCCAGATTATGGAGAAATATGGTATTTCACAACTGACTGCAAGAGTGCTTCAAAACAGAATTGACACTTTAGGAGATTCTGTTTTAGTTGATAAAAATGATATTTCATCAATGCACAGCCCATTTTTGCTTAACGATATGCAAAAAGCAGTTGACATTATTAATAATGCTGTTGATTTTGGTAAACACATAACTATTTACGGCGATTACGATGCCGACGGTGTAACTGCAACCTCTTTATTGTATTCTTATCTTTTAAACATCGGTGCTTATGTAGATTACTATGTACCGGACAGAATGGAAGAGGGCTACGGAATCAACAAAGATGCGGTAGATTATTTAAAAACAAAAGGTACTCAACTTTTAATTACTGTTGATACAGGTGCTACTGCATTTGAACAAATTCAGTATGCAGTTGACTGCGGTATGGAGGTTATTGTTACAGACCACCACGAATGTCAGGACGAATTACCTAACTGCAGTGCAGTTATTAATCCTAAAAGGCACGACAGTACATACCCTTTTAAAGATATTGCAGGTGTTGCAGTTGCTTTTAAACTGGTTTGTGCATTAAATGAAAGTGTAGAAGATATTATTGAAAATTATATAGAACTTGTGTGTATCGGCACAGTTTCGGATGTTATGCCTTTAATTGACGAAAACAGAATTTTTGTAACAATAGGGCTTGAGCATCTTAACAGGTCTAACTTTGTTGGAATTAATTCTTTAATTGAAGCGGTTGGACTTAAAGGTAAAAACATAACTGCAGGGTCCATCGGCTTTACTTTGGGACCCAGAATTAATGCCTGCGGCAGACTTGGTAATGCTTCTCAATGCGTAACTTTGTTTACTACCGATGATCAGGAAGAAGCGGATATGATTTCGCAAAATCTGAACAGCATAAATACTCAGCGTCAGGAAATTGAGCAAAGCATACTTACTGAAGCGATTTCAATAATTGAAAAGAATAATTTGTATAATAATAGTGTTATTGTAGTAGGTAAAGAGGGTTGGCATCACGGCGTTATCGGTATTGTTGCCTCAAAAATTGCAGAAAAATACTATAAACCAACAATACTTTTGTGTATTGACGGCGAGTATGCTAAAGGCTCAGGTAGAAGTATTGAAAACTTCGATTTATTCAGTGCTTTAAATTCTGTATCCGATGATCTGGAAAAATTCGGCGGTCACTGTCTTGCGGCAGGTGTTACTGTAAAAACAAGTAACATTGATAAGTTTTCGCAAGATATAAATATGTATGCCTTATCTGTTATGGAGCAAATTGATTTTGTGCCAAAACTATACGTTGACTGCAACATTTGTTCCCGTGATCTGACAGAAGAAAATATAAATAATCTTGCAGTATTGGAGCCATACGGAAGCGGAAACACACAACCCGTGTTTTCACTTATGAAATGCCAGATTTACAAAATCGCAACTTTAGGTGAGAATAAACATATAAGAATGTTGTTAATACTTGACAATATGATATTTTCTGCAGTTGGCTTTGGTATGGGCCGACTT
This sequence comes from uncultured Clostridia bacterium, assembly GCA_937914775.1. Classification (GTDB taxonomy): domain Bacteria; phylum Bacillota; class Clostridia; order Monoglobales; family Firm-18; genus RGIG1864. The sequence goes on along the minus strand of CALDNB010000259.1, from coordinate 7,589 downwards.
ATTAACAATTATAAACAAGGTGATATTGTTGATGTTGCAGGACATCTTGAAATTAATGTTTACAACAATAAAAACAATATCCAAATCAGGTTAAAAGATATAAGATTATCTACAAAATAGGAGTATATTATGCTATCACCCGATCAGTCTTTTGAGTTACTAAAAGAACGAATAATTAAATATAATCCACAGGCAGACTTAAGTATCGTTGAAAAAGCATATTCTTTGTCTGTTGTGGCACATCAGGGACAACAGCGTATTTCGGGTGAACCTTATGTTACTCACCCTTTGGCAGTTGCAAACATCTTAGCAGAAATGGAACTTGACTGTGGCTCAATTGCCGCAGGACTTTTGCATGATACTGTTGAGGACACAATATACAGCACCGAAGATATAGAGGAATTATTTGGTGAAGAAATTGCCCTTTTGGTTGACGGTGTTACTAAACTTGGTAAAATTCCTTACAGTACCAAAGAAGAGCAGCAAATTGAAAGTTTCAGAAAAATGTTCCTTGCTATGGCAAAAGATATAAGGGTTATACTTATTAAACTTGCTGACAGACTGCACAATATGAGAACATTAAAAAGTATGTCTGAAGCAAAGCAACTGGAAAAATCCAGAGAAACGATGGAGGTTTATGCGCCTCTTGCTCACCGCCTTGGTATGCAGAAAATCAAGTGGGAACTTGAAGATTTGTCTTTAAGATACTTAGACCCTATTGCTTATCACGAAATATCTATGGGTATTGACCAGAAACGCAAAGAACGTGAAGAGTATATAGGACAAATTCAGGAACTGTTGCAACAACCTCTTGACGGTCTTGATATAAAATGCAGTATTTCAGGCAGAGCAAAGCATTTTTACAGTATATACAGAAAAATGTACACAAATAATCTTGAACTGGACCAGATTTACGATTTACTTGCTGTAAGGGTAATTGTAAACACCATTCCCGAATGTTACGAGGTTTTAGGTCTTATTCACGAACTATTTAAACCAATCCCCGGTAGATTTAAAGACTATATTGCTATGCCTAAAAAGAATATGTATCAGTCTTTGCATACAAGCGTAATTGGTCCAGGTGGAAGACCTTTTGAAGTACAGATAAGAACTACTGAAATGCATAAGGTGGCTGAGGTTGGTATTGCCGCCCACTGGAAATATAAAGAGGGCGTTTCGGGACAGTCAGACATTGACAGTAAACTTGAATGGGTACGCCAACTTATAGATATCCATAAAGATATGTCTGATGCCGAAGAGTTTCTGCACACTTTTAAAATCGACTTGTTTGGTGACGAAGTATTTGTTTTCTCGCCAAAAGGTGATGTAATAAATCTTCCCGCAAATGCAACTCCTATTGACTTTGCTTATGCAATCCACAGTGCTATCGGTAACAAAACGATTGGTGCTAAAGTTAACGGAAAGATAGTTAATCTTGATTATAAATTAATTAACGGTGATATTGTTGAAATTATCACTTCAACAGTGCCAAGAGGTCCATCCCGAGACTGGCTTAAGACCGTTAAGACTTCTCAGGCACGTAAAAAAATTAACGAATGGTTTAAAAAAGAACACAGAGAAGAGAATATTATACACGGCAGAGAAACTGTTGAAAAAGAATTCAAACGTAATCTACTGCCTATGTCAATGCTTAAAGACAACACTATTTTAGAGCCTTTATTTAAAAAGTATAATTTCTCGACCATTGATGATTTATATGCAATCATTGGTTTTGGCGGATTACCTGTTGCAAAAATTATTACAAGATTTAAAGATGAATACAAAAAACAAAAAGCGGCAGTTGTATCAGAGTCAATTATTGACGACGTTAAACCTAAAAAATATGGTTCAGGTGATTCGGGCGTAATTGTTAAAGGCGTTGAAAACTGTCTTGTTAAACTTTCGCGTTGCTGTAACCCTGTACCTGGAGACGATATTGTTGGGTACGTTACAAGAGGCAGAGGTGTATCTGTTCACAGAGCAGACTGTATTAATGTTAAAAATCTTGAAAATGTTGATGTAGCAAACGGTGAAAGATTTATCGATGTTTATTGGGACGAACAAATTGGCGGTAAATACGTATCTGATATTCAGGTTATTGCCGAGGATAAACCGGGACTTGTTGTTGAGGTTGCAAATATAGTTTCAAATATGAAAATATCCCTTCTTGCTATAAACGGACGAATTTTAAAAGAGGGCCTTGCAACTGTTTCAATAACTGTTGAAGTATCTGACAAGGCTGATATTGATAAAATTATAAGAAGTTTCTGGAATATTTCAGGCGTTACTTCAGTACTTCGTTCAAAAATTTAACAGGTGATAAATATGAAAATCAAAAGATTTCCTGTTGGAGATTTGCTTTCCAACAGTTATGTAGTATATGACGAAAACAGTAAAAAGGCATTTATTGTTGATGCAGGTTATGAAAGTGAGTTAATGGAAAAATTTATTGAAAAGAATGAACTTGACGTAATTTATATTTTACTTACTCACGGTCATTTTGACCACATTCTTGCCTGTGAATACTACAGAGATAAATATAAATGCGAAATTGTGTTAAGTGAAACTGATGCAAAACAGTTGTTGCCGTTAAATCTCGGCTTTCAAAAAGAGGTTGGAGACCTTGATGTTAATTCATACACTTTAATTAACGACGGTGATGTAATTTCTGTTGGTGATATGAAAGTCGAAGTTATAGCGACTCCGGGCCACACTTCGGGTGGAGTTTGTTTTCTTGTTGGTGATAGTCTTTTTACCGGTGATACGCTTTTTAATATGTCTGTCGGCAGAACTGATTATTATTCAGGTAGTTTTGATGAAATTTCAAAATCTATAAAGAAATTATATAATCTTCACGAAGAAATAAAAATACATCCCGGGCACGGTTTTACTTCAAAAATAGGGTACGAAAAAGCAAATAACCCATTTGTTAGAGGTGACAGTTAATGGATAATCCCTGGGGATTAAGTACGGGAATAAGACCTGTAAAGATTGCTCGGTGCCGCCTGTTGGACGGTTGTTCTGACCAGAATATAATTGATTATTATAAAGAACAGTATGAAGTTTCAAAAAACAGAGCAGAACTTTGTATCGATATTGCAAAAAGAGAACTTGAAATTCTAAAAGGAATTAATAAAAATGATATTTGCCTTTATATTGGTATCCCTTTTTGCAAAACAAGATGTCTTTACTGCTCATTTGTTACAAACAGCGTGGGAACTAACGGACATTTAAAGGGGGATTACATTAAAGCCCTTGAAATAGAAATGCAGTACACCGCAAAAATTCTTAAGGACACTAATCAAAATATAAAATGTCTTTATATCGGTGGTGGTACTCCTACGGCACTTAGTTCCGATGAACTTGAAACAATAATTGTTAATTGCAAAAAGTATTTTGACTTGTCAGATATGGTTGAGTTTACTGTTGAGGCAGGACGTCCCGATACAATTACCGAAGAAAAACTTGTTATGTTAAAAAAACAAGGTGTTACAAGAATCAGTATTAATCCACAGACAATGAATGATGAAACGCTGAAGTTGATTGGTCGTTTTCACAGTTCTGATGACATACTAAATACATTTGAATTAGCAAGAAAATGCGGTTTTGACAATATTAATATGGACGTAATAGCAGGATTGCCAGGAGAAAATGTAACTCATTTTAAAAAGACTTTTGATGGTATTTTACCACTTAATCCAGAAAGCATTACTGTACATACAATGTGTATTAAAAAAGGATCAAAACTTCACGAAACTTTGGGTGATTATTGTCTTACTGACGGTGAAACCGTTTCAGATATGGTTGATTATTCTAAAGAAGTACTTGCCAAAAACCTGTATGTTCCCTATTATTTATACAGACAAAAATACATTTTAGGCAATCTTGAAAATATCGGTTATTCCAAAAAAGGTTTTGAATGTATTTACAACATTATGATAATGGAAGAGTTGTCATCTATTGTATCTTTAGGTTGCGGCGGTGTAACCAAAATTGTAAAAGGCGACAAAATAGAAAGAATTTTTAACGTTAAAGAGGCAAAAGATTACATCTTGAGAATTGATGAGATGTGCAAACGTAAGGATTATATATACGATTTAGTTTAAGTTGTTAAAAAAAGTATTGACTTTTTTCGAAAAAAATAGTATTCTATATCTATAATTATTTTTTGGCGTGATTAAAGGAGAGGTTTTATGTATTCAAAGGATGTTCTTGTTTGTAACCAAGTAGGTTTACATGCTCGACCCGTTACATTTTTTATTCAAAAAGCAAACGAGTTCAAATCAAGTATCTGGGTTGAAAAAGATGACAGACGTGTAAACGCTAAGAGTTTGCTTGGTGTGTTATCTATGGGCATCACAAGAGGTACAAGTATAAATATAATTGCAGAAGGTTCTGATGAAGAACTGGCAGTTAACTCTCTTGTAGATTTAATTTCGTCAAATTTCGCTGAATAGTCTTGATGTTTACGGCTTTGTACTTTTGTGCAAGGTCGTTTTTTGCTTTAGGAGGAAATTATGCTTGAAACATTAATTAAAAACTTACCCTCAAAACCAGGGGTATATATTATGTATAATAAGGATAATGAAGTAATATATGTTGGTAAAGCAAAAAATCTAAAAAACAGAGTCTCTCAATATTTCAGAAACAGTTCGTCCCATTCTGTAAAAGTAAAAGCAATGGTTAAAAATATTGAAAGATTTGAATATATCATAACTAAAACAGAATTTGAAGCACTTACACTTGAGTGTAACCTTATTAAGTTCAATATGCCTAAATACAATATATTGTTAAAGGACGATAAGGCACACCCGTATATTAAGGTGACAGTAAACGAAAAGTATCCCAGAATTCTTCTTGCAAGACGTGTTCTAAATGATGGTGCAAGGTACTTTGGACCATATCAGAGTTCTAATGTAATATACAGTATTATTGATAATTTAAAGCACATCTTTAAAATTCGCTCCTGTAATTCCAATATTAACGGAAAAGCCGCAAGAACGTGTCTTAATTACCAGATTGGCAAATGCAGCGGACCCTGCTGTAATATAATTGACGAAGATAGTTACAGGGAAAACGTTAATCAGGCAATACTATTTTTAGAAGGCAAAAATGATGACGTGTTTATAAAACTGCAAAATGAAATGGAGCAGGCGGCACAAAATCTGCAATTTGAAAAAGCAGCAGATTTGCGAGATAAATTATTAAGTATTAAATCCATACGTGAAAAACAAGATGCTATTAATGTTAATCTTGAAAATGCCGATATAATTGCCTGCGACAGAAGCGGAAATAACGTTTCTTTTGTTATATTAATGCTAAGAAACGGCAAAATAGTAAGTAAAAACTTTTACTTTGTAAAAGATGAAATTAATAATGAGATTGAAGTTGTTTTTCAGGAATTTTTAAAGCAGTACTATGCAATGCAGTCAGTTATTCCAAAAAACATTTATATTCAGTACGAAATACCTGAACAAGGCCTTGTTGCAGACTGGCTCAAAGTAAAAATTTCTGTTCCTAAACGTGGAGAAAAACTAAAATATATTAATATGGCAAGTCAAAATGCGCGGGAACAGTTAAAACTAAAACTGTTAAAGGACGATATTAACAGTAAAAAACTTTCAGACATTATGTTTGAACTAAAGGATATGCTGAATTTAAAAGAAGTTCCCGAGAATATTGAAGCCTATGATATTTCCAATACAGGTGGAGACAATAATGTTGGCGTTATGGTTTGCTTTAAAAACGGCAGACCTGATAAAGGTATGTACCGTAAATTCAATATACGTTCTGTAAGCGGTCAGGATGATTACGGAAGTATGAGAGAAGTCCTTTATCGTCGTTTGTCAAATGGAATAAATGATGAAAAGGGCTTTACCCCATTGCCCGATTTGATTTTGTTAGACGGCGGTGTTGGACACCTGTCCTCTGTAATGGAAGTAGTAGATTTTTTGAAAGTGGATATACCCGTATTTGGCGTTGTAAAAGATGATAAACATAGAACAAGGGCTGTTGTAAGTGCAATGGGAGAAGTTAATATTTCACCAACTTCTTCTGTATATAAGTTTTTATACACAATTCAGGAGGAGGTACACCGATTTGCCATATCTTTTCACAGAAAAAAACGAAGTAAAAGTATGGTAAGTTCAGTTCTTAATGAAATCAGCGGCATAGGTCCTGTTAAGCAAAAAGCACTTTTAAAACACTTTAAAAGCCTTAAATATATTAAAGAAGCAACTGTGGAACAGTTAAAAGAAGTAAAGGGAATTACTGATAAAAATGCAACTGAAATTTACAATAAATTTCATAATTGACATAAAAATATATGTATGATAAAATTTTTTTAAGGTGATAATATGAAGATATATGACAATGTTACTGATTTAATTGGTAAAACACCGCTTATTAAACTTAATAATTACAGCAAATTAAAAGGTCTTGATTTGCCGATTATTGCTAAACTTGAATATTTTAATCCTGCAGGAAGCGTTAAGGACAGAGTTGCTTACAATATGATACTTGACGCCGAGAAAAAGGGACTGATTAAAAAAGACGCTGTCATAATTGAGCCAACAAGCGGTAACACAGGCATAGGTCTTGCTTCTGTTTGTGCTGCAAGAGGCTACAAGGCAATTTTTACAATGCCTGATACAATGAGCGTTGAAAGACGTAATCTTTTAAAAGCCTACGGTGCAGAAATTGTTCTTACAGACGGTAAAAAAGGAATGTCAGGAGCAATTGAAGAAGCGGAAAGACTGGCTTGTGAAATTGACAACAGTTTTATTCCAGGACAGTTTACTAACTTCTCAAATCCTGAAATACACAAATTAACTACGGGACCCGAAATATGGGAGGATACGGACGGAAAAATTGATGTATTTGTTGCAGGTGTTGGTACAGGAGGAACTTTAACTGGTACTGGGGTATATTTAAAAGAGAAAAACCCCAATATTAAAATAATCGCAGTTGAGCCTTATGATTCTCCTGTATTATCCGGTGGTAAAAGCGGTGCACACGGACTTCAGGGAATAGGAGCAGGTTTTGTTCCCAAAATTCTTAACACAGATATAATTGATGAAATTATAACTGTAAAAACCGATGAGGCTTACAGTGCATCAAACTTAATTGCAAAAAGCGAGGGCATACTGGTTGGAATTTCATCAGGCGCTTCAATTTTTGCATCTACTGTAATTGCGCAAAAGTATAAAGATAAAAATATTGTTTGTCTTCTGCCTGACTCAGGTGAAAGATATATGTCAACTCCAATGTTTAATTAATACAGGAATGGTGATTAATATGAAATTAATTGAAGTAAAAAACATTTTGAATGCAACTGTGTTCACAAATCAGTCTGATGAATATCTTGCAGATGTGGAGGTTAATCAGGCCTGTGGTGCCGACCTTATGAGCGACGTACTCGCTTTTGCTAAAGAGCAGTCTGTGCGGCTGACAGGTCTTGTTAACCCCCAGTCTATCCGCACCGCCCTTATGCTCGATATGCCCTGCGTTGTTTTTGTTCGTGCAAAAATTTCAGTTGATTGCAAAAACGTACATGGACAAACAAAGCATATTTGCTATGACCAGTGCGT
>CALDNB010000258.1 GCA_937914775.1 uncultured Clostridia bacterium | reverse complement strand
GGATGGTCGGGCAAAACCATAATTGAAAAATCTTCCCCGCTGTTTTTTAAGTACTCATATACAGTTTTAACCACAATGCCGTCAATTAATTCAATTGCTTTGATTTTATTGTCTTTTTCAAAGTGGTGTCCGCATTCGTCGGGAGCCTCCATGTGAATATATACAAAATCATTTTCTTTAAGGGCTTCTATTGCCGCCTGTGCTTTACCAGGGAAGTTTGTATCTATGTTTCCTGTTGCACCTTCTACATCTATACTGTCCATCTGTGCACAAATTCCTATGCCTTTTACAAGGTCAACGGCTGATATTACTGCGCCCTTTATTCCGTATTTTTCTTTAAACGATGTAAGTGCGGGTTTTTTCCCCTGCCCCCACATCCATATAGAGTTTGCGGGATTAAGTCCTCTTTTTATTCTGTCCTTATTTATCGGGTGGTCTTTCAACAGGTCGTAACTTTTTTTCATAAGGTCAAGAAGTATCTCGCTGTCAGGCAAATACTCACCGATTATTTTTCCTGAAATGTCGTGAGGAGGAGTAAGTTTGAATTGTTTATCAAGGCCGTGCCACAAAAGCAGGTGTCTGTAAGAAATTCCGCCGTAGAAACTTCTGATTTCATCTCCTAAGTTTTCCTGAACGTATTTCATAAGTTCTCTTGCTTCTTTAGTGGTAATTTCACCTGAACTGTAATCCACCATTTTTTTGTCTTTGTAATCGGGCTCATCTGACAAGGTTACCAGGTTTGTTCTGAAAGTTGTGTCATCGGGCAGCACTTCAACACCCATACTTACTGCCTCTAAAGGGGAACGTCCTGTGTAATATAAATAAGGGTCATAGCCCATAACTGACAGGTTTGCAACGTCGCTTCCCGGGGGCATATCATCAGGTACAGTTTTAACAAGACCTGTTATGCCGTTTTTGCACAAATAATCTATGTATGGCTTGTTGGCAACCTGAAGGGGTGTTTTGTTACCTAATTCTTCTACAGGCCAGTCTGCCATTCCGTCTCCAAGAATTACAACGTATTTCAAAATAAAACATCTCCTTAAAATATTTTCCTAGAATATATTTTAACAAAAATAACAGCATTTTACAAGAGGAAAAGCAAAACATTACAAAATTATTAAAAGTATTGCAAAAGTTGTGGTTTGATGATATTATAATATCATGAGTATCAATATGATGTTCAATTAAAGAAGGAGGTAATTAAACCTATGAAAAAGACATTTAAAATCCTTTCACTTGTATTGGTTTTATGTTTTGCATTAAGTTCTTTTACATACGCAAACACATTTTCCGATGTAAGTGACAATGCTGATTATGCTGAAGCAGTGTCATTATTGTCTGCTTTAAAAATAATCAACGGATATGAAGATGGCACATTTGGTCCCGAAAAAGAAGTTACAAGAGCGGAATTTACTGCTATGCTGGTAAGAGCCCTTGGTAAAAGCGGATTAGGCAGCAAAGACCCCGCAGGTTTACCTTTTACTGATTTAGACGGTGCTTCATGGGCTATCAGCGACATAAGAACTGCTTATGATTTGAAAATCATAAACGGTATGAGCAAAACAGAGTTTGCTCCAAATGCTCAGGTTACTGTTGAACAGGCACTTAAAATGATTGTTTGTGCACTTGGTTACTATCCGATGGCTCTTGAATATGTTGGCGGTGACGTTGATGCAATCTGGCCTGACGGTTACACAAACGTTGCTTCAGATTTAGGTATTGACACAGGAGTTTATACAGGTTATAACAAACCTGCTAAGAGAAGCGACATTGCAACTTTTGTTTTCAATTCTTTAGAAGTTGATTTGATGGAAACAAAATCATTCAACGGCATAGACAGAACTGAAATTTTAAAAGGAACTAATTTGTTGAACAACAAACTTAAAGTTGCTTACGGTTTTGGTGAACTTATTGCAGACAATAAAAGTACTGTTGATGCATCAGGTGCTGTAGCACGTGAAGGCGAAGTTATTCTTTATGAAAACGATTTGGGTGATAACGATACTTTCTATGTGGGTTCAGTTGCAACTGACGGTTTGGTTGGCAGAAGCGTTAAATATTATTACAAAGTAAACAGCGATGGTGAAAAAACTTTAGTTTACTTGTTTGATACAACAAAGAGTTCTGCAATCGTTGAAATCGATCCTGAAAGTTTAAACAGCGTAACAGGTACATGGGCTACAGGCGTTGAAATCAGTTACTGGAAAAATGAAACTGACAGAAAAGCAACAAAAGTTGATATCGCAGAAGATCCTGTTATTTCTGTTAACGGCAGAGTAATTGACAACAGTTCAAAAACACCTGCAGAAGTATTTAACATTGATTCAGGAAGCATTGAACTTATGAGCAGTGCTAACAATGGTTCATTTAACAAAATCAACATTGTGTCTTATGTTACATACGTTGTAGGTTCTGTAAGTTCTTCTCAGAAAATGGTAATTGATATGTATAAATCTTCTGTACAGGGTAACACAGTTACATTAGATGCTGATGATGATTACACAACACTTACTATGACAAGAGCTTCAAACGGTTCAACTGTTTCTCTTTCATCTTTGTCAAAATATAATGTAATTTCTGTTAAACAGAGCGTTGGTGCTAACGGCAGAAGCGTAATTGATGTTATTGTTTCTAACGACAGCGTAACAGGTAACATCACTTCTCTTGACTTAGACCTTGATTTAATCGGTGTTGACGGTGAAGAATATACATTGTCAAAATACGCTAAAACTTATGTAGCAACACAAATAGCAGGACTTGCTATTAATGATTCAGTTAAATTCTATCTTGACAAAGACGGCAAAATTGCTGCATTTGAAAAAGTTTCTTCACTTAAAACATCATACGCATTTATCTGTGGTGTTGCTGCAGAAAACGAAACATTAGCATTCAGATTGATTGAACAAAACGGTGCTAAAACAACTGTTTATGCTGCAAGTAAAATCAAGATTGACGGCGAGTCATATCAGGATTTTGACCTGGCTGAAGACTATTTGACAAGTATTACAACTAACATTGATACAAACGGCATCAATGGTTCTCAGTTAGTTAAAATTACAAAGAACAACCAGGGTAACATTACCGCTGTTGATACAATTGGAGTTGGCGATAACGAAACAGAGGCTGATTTGACACTTGTTAAATCAAATTCATCTTACGAATATAAAGCATCAACTAACCAGTTCATCAACGGTTCAAACAAATTTATGGTTGATTCAAGCACAATCATCTTTGCTGTTCCGTCAGAAAGAACAGACTACGATGCTTATGCTAAGAAAACTTTAAGTTCATTTAAAGACGGTCAGTCATATTCAAACATTGAAGCCTACGACTTTACATCAGGTTCTGTAGGTAAAGTTAAATGTATTGTTGTATACGGTACATCTGGCGGAAATGCATTGTCAGCAGATTCACCAATTATCATCACAACTGACAAGAACTTAACATCTAACAGCGAAGGTGAAACAGTTTATAACGTATTCGGTTATATGTTTGGTGAGAGCGTAACTAACGATGCAACAGAGGATGACGCATTAACAAAGAATACAACAAAATTTGATGATGCAATCCCCGGTGATATCTATAGAGTTGCATTTACAGGCGACGACTTCAACAACTATTCTGAAAAACTATTGTCAGTAAGCGGTTCTTCAATGCCTTCTGCATACTACAGAGAAGGTGTTGCAGGTGACACAGATTCAGATTATGTTGTAGCACACGGTTTGTTGGTAGGTGCAGATGAAGATACATTCTTACTTGCTAAAACAAACAATATCAACACTTTGATTAACGGTGATGCTTATGATGAGTACTCATTCAAAGTAACATCAAGCACAATATTTGCTGTATATGATGCAAGTGCTCATAAAGACAACCGAGTTACTCTTGGTGCTGACAATATCTTAAAGGCAATGCCTTCATTTGAAGATACAAAACAATTCATCGTAACAGACGAAGAAGGAAATGTTACAAGCACAACAGGTGTTGAAGCATCTGAAATCTTTGTTTACGTTGTTAACAACAGAGTTGTTTTGGTATATCAGATTATAAGATAATAAACAACAATAAAAAAAGAGAGGGTTTAAAACCCTCTCTTTTTTATTATATTATTTCATTATTACTGTAGTATAAAAAGCACTTTTCAAGATATATTTTGTTTGCAATATTGGAAATTGCAGTTCTGAGCAATGCTTTGATTTGCGGATATTTTGTTTTATCATCGTCAATTTCTTTTATTTCTGCTTCCAGCCCAAATGTGATTTTTAACATATTCTCTAATTCATTACAAAAATAACTGTATGCAGATTCCGCAGAATAAGTCTTTTTCTGTATATTTAACAGAATATTTATGAAATCCATAGAAAGAACAAGTTTTGCAGATGCAATAAAAATAAGATAAGCAATCTGCTCTCTGTTGTATTGCTTTTTAACGGGATTTGGTATTAGCCCTTTTTTAACATAATTGCTAATCATAGAGGAAGTAAGTGTTATTTCCTGAACAGGTGCATATATTTGTGAAATATATTTTGTAGTCTGTTCAAGATATAGTCCTACATCGGGGATTTCCTTGAATTTTGGCAGTCTGAAATTTTTAATTGGCTCGGAAATAGTTTTAAGCATTTTTTCGTTCATAATAATCACCTTTGTCAGTATATCACGATTAAAAATTGTTGTCAAGTTATTGACAATTCTAACAAATAGTGTTAAAATAACTTTTGAACGGTTTTTGAAAAACCGATAAAAAGATTTTGATAACGAGGTGTATAATATGAGTTTTAAAATTGTAGCAGATTCATCATCAAATATCAAAGGAGGCAACTGTGCGGTTGTACCCCTTAAAATATATTTAGGCGAAAAAGAATATGTTGATAATGACGGATTAGATGTAAAACAAATGATGGTTGATTTTGGTAACAGTAAAGAAAAATCATCAACATCATGTCCTAATATTTCAGAGTGGCTTGACGCTTTTGAGGGCAGTGACGAGATTTTTGCAATCACTATTTCAAGTAACCTTTCTGCAAGTTATTCTTGTGCTGTGAATGCGAAAGAACAGTATTTGTCTGCACACGAGAACGCAAAAATCTGCGTAATAGATTCTTTGTCTGTTGGACCTGAAATGGAACTGATTATTGAAAAAATAACTGAACTTCATAACGAGGGAAAAAATTTTGACGAAATAGAAAAAGAAGTAACAGAGTATCAAAAAAGAACTCATCTTATGTTCTGGCTAAAGACTCTTGATAACCTTGCAAGAAACGGCAGAATTAACGGTGCAGTTGCAAAAGTTGTGTCTGCTCTTGGTATTGAAATTGTTGGGAAAGCAAGTGAAGTCGGACAATTACAGTTACTGCATAAATGCAGAGGTAAAAACAAAGTGTTTGTAAAAATAATTGAGGAATTAAAAAACAGCGGTTTTTCTGGTAAATGTATCATTTCACACTGCAACAATGAACAAGACGCCATGAGGTTAAAAGAACTGATTTCCGAGAACTTTAAAGATGCTGAAATTATAATTAACGAATGTGGTGGTTTATGCAGTTACTATGCACAAGACGGAGGAATAGTACTGGGATATCAAGGCAATTGACAACTTTATAAATCCGTTATATAATATTTTTGAGGTGGGTAGATGTTAAAATATAATAGCCTTTCAAAAGAATTACAAGACAGAATTAAAGCGGATTTAAATGATGATAAATTAAATACAGATGTTGCGGTAAGACGTCGTCCAAATCACGATAAGGGAAATTTATGGCGTCCTGCCTTTGTTCGTGATGCGGAAAAAATTATGCACAGTCCGTACTATAACAGATATACAGACAAAACACAGGTGTTTTCATTATATAAAAATGACGATATTTCAAGACGTGCCCTCCACGTTCAGTTGGTATCAAGAATTGCCCGTAACATAGGCAGAATGTTAAATCTTGACTTGGATTTAATAGAGGCAATTTCTTTAGGTCATGATATTGGGCACACCCCTTTTGGTCACGCGGGAGAAAAGTACTTAAACAGACTTTACAACGAAAAAACAGGTAGGTATTTTCACCATAACGTCCACAGCGTAAGGGTACTTGACGGAATTTTTAATTACAACATAAGTCTACAGACGTTAGACGGAATCTTATGTCACAACGGGGAGTTTGAACTGGGTGAGTATAAACCTGCTAAATTAAGAACCTTTGCCGAATTTGATGCTATTGTTGAACAGTGTTACACAAGCGAGGAAGTGTCAAATCACTTGTTGCCATGTACTTTAGAGGGCTGTGTTGTAAGGATTTGTGATATGATTGCATACCTTGGTAAGGACAGACAAGATGCAATAAGAACAAAACTTCTTCCTGATGACGAAATGTTTAAGGCTGACAATTTAGGCACACAAAACGCTGCAATTATTAACAATATGATAGTCAATATTATTGAAAACAGTTACGGAAAAGACTATATCAAATTAGATGATGACTATTTTAACGAACTTAAGAACAGTAAAAAGCAAAACTACACATATATTTACGACCATTCAAAAGTTACAAAGAAAAACGACCAACTGGTAGCACCCATGTTTGAAAAAATGTACCAGAAACTGCTTATTGATTTAATAACTGGCAATAAAAATTCACCGATTTACATTCATCATATCGATTATGTTAACGGATACAGGAAATACTATGGCAGTGAGAGGTACGAAGAAACAGAGCCAAATCAGATAGTTGTTGATTATATTGCAAGTATGACTGACGATTATTTCATTGAATTGTTTGATTTTCTGTTCCCTAAACAAAGAGAGATAAAATATCATTCATATTTTGAAGATATTCCTTTGCAATTTACAAAAAACAGTTGACAAATAAATGAAAAAAAGGTATAATACTAACTATGAATGTAGATTTGTTACCAATTATAAACAACCAAAATGAAAAACTGTCTTTTGAAGGTGTTTTAGACTTTCAATATGACGATGCAAAAATCCAAGCGGAAGTTAATGGCTATGTCATTAATTTTGCAGGAAGCCTTGAGGTTTACGGTACAGTTTGTGCTAAGATTACTGCACCTTGTGCAAGATGTCTTGAAGATACAAACTCAACAATTGATGTTGAAATTAAAGAAACCGTAGGCAAAGACGAGGTGGAACTGGACGGCACGATTTTGAATATTGACGACATTGTGTTCGGTAATGTTCTAATTAATATGCCATCAAGATTTTTGTGCAGCGAAGATTGTTTGGGGTTGTGCAGTAAATGCGGTAGCAATCTGAACATAAATCAATGTCAATGCGAACCCGATGACATTATAGACGAGCGATTTTTGAAACCTAAATATCCTAAAAAGAAGTAACGGTTTTAGTTTTGTTTGTCAGCAATATTGAGGAGGTGTGTTTACACATGGCAGTACCTAAGAGAAGAGTATCAAAGGAAAGACGCGATAAAAGACGTGCTAATTGGAAATTATCTTTGCCCGGTTTGGTAAAGTGTCCAAATTGTCAAGAATTTAAAATGCCACACAGAGTTTGCAAAAACTGTGGTTATTACAACGGCAAGGAAGTCATTAAAAAAGAAGCGTAAATTTTTGAGAGGTTGGCAGCAACCTCTTTTTTTCCTATTTATACGAAAAAATTTTTGAGAAGGAGTGCTTAATTTTGGAAGCAGTTGTAAAGTCGGTAACAGACAATTCCATAGCCTTTGATATAGGCGTTATACCCGGTGATATAATTGTTTCCGTTAACGGCACACCAGTATTAGACATACTTGATTTTCGCTTTTTAACCGCATCGGAACAATACGAAATTGAAATTAAAAAAACTAACGGTGAAGTTGAAATTGTGGAGATAATTAACGAGGATTATGAGGAATTTGGCGTTACTTTTGAAAACTATCTTATTGACAAAGAAAAGTGGTGTCAGAACAAGTGTGTTTTCTGTTTTATCGACCAACTTCCCAAAAATATGAGAAAGTCTTTATACTATAAAGATGACGATTACAGACTTTCAACGTTAATGGGCAATTATATTACTTTAACTAACTTAAAAGAGTGAGCAAATTTTGCTCACTCTTTTGTGTTTGGAAAAACGGCTCTATAATATCAGTAGATATTATAGAGCCGTTTTTTGGTGTGTCGCAACAGCAGGAGAAATACCTGCATTGGTATTTTACACCACATTAGGTGTAAAATCAACATATTTTTAAAATATATGATAAAAT
>CALDNB010000257.1 GCA_937914775.1 uncultured Clostridia bacterium | reverse complement strand
TCATATCATTGAACATCATAATAATGTAACGCAATAATACCGGATGTATTTTAGCATCTAATTCATCAAGTGTTACGTCGCAGTCAACTACGTTTTCGCCATCTGTCAAAGTGATACCTGCAAGTGATTTTTCACTTACATCTTCTGAGAATGTCAAACCAAATGTACCATCAACTGCTACATCTTCCACAGCGGAGTTTGCTGTCAATGTAAATGCTCTGCCAACAACGCTTCTGAACATAACATTGTCATAAGTTACTTCTGCTGTGCCTGAGCCGTTTGCATCTCTTAAGTCAAATTTGAATGTAGGAACAACAAATGTTGACTTATCAAAATCTACCCAGCCCTTTGAACTTACTCTTGTTGCTTCTCCTAAAGGTGTAGCAACTGTGATAACTTTGCCGTTATCTAAGTCATAGATAAACTGAACGTGAATAGTCTTGTTTGCAAGACCTTCTGATGTTCCCATATTGTTTGCATCGTCTGTTAAAACTGTTTCTGAAGTATAGCCCAACAAATCCTGCATACCTGAAGTTGAACTTAAACTCCAGTGTGCTCTTTCGTTTGCACTTGCTTCTGTACCGTTATAAAGAACGATATCGCCGTTGTAGTTGTTAGAACCGCTCTTATTCGGCATTGAAATTGCTTTATAATCTGCATCAAATACAAGGTATCCTTCTGTTGGCATTGTAAATGAAGGACTTCCCCAAAGTGTGGCGTTGTATCCGCCGTGTGCTTCTGCTTTACTCTTAATAAGTGTTGCTTTGCCGCTTCCTAAAATAACTCTGTTTGTATTAGAGGATTCAGCGTATGTTCCGTCAGCAAGTGCTTTCCAAGTGTGAGCAGTGCTTGTAAAAGCCCCCTCAGCTGACTGAACTCTTGCTGACCAACCACGGCTTGCTGTTGCATCTACTGCAACTAATGCGTCAAGTGTTGTAGAATCAAGACCTGTAAAGTCGTCTGACCATAGTACTGTACCTACAGGTGCATCAGGAACTACTGTTGTTAATGTTGTGAATGTGATTTCATCGTCTACAACAGGAAGACCTGTTTCGCTTGAAAGTACGATATTGCTTGTTAAAACTGTGTATGAAGTTAATTCTTCAAGACCACCGTATGTAACGTCAACAGCGTTTGTGCCATCCATAGCAACACTGTATGGTTCAATTATTGTACCGTCGCCCTTTTTAAGACGAATGTTACCGATTGAACCGGCATCGATATCATCTGAGAATGTCAATTTGATTGTACCTGACAACGGAACATCTTCTGCGTATGCTGCAACTGTTGAATCTGCAATTGTTAATGCATCTGCTGCAGGATATTTTGTTAACTTAACGTTATCAAACTGATAATTAGTTGCTGTTGAGCCGTTTGCTGCAAGTGCTTTTAGGGAAATTGAGCCAATTCTCTTCCAACCGCCAGCTGCTACATCGTGCCAGCCGTAAGAACTTACACGTGAGCCGGTTTCGCCTTCAACTGTTGCCATTGTAAGAGACTTGCTTGTTTTTAAGTCATATACAACTTTGAACTTGATGTTTTTGTTTTCAAGGCCTTCTGCTGTACCCATGTTATCTTTGTAGTTAACACCGTTAGCAGCGTTTGCATCTGCTGCAGCATAAGTGTCAGCGTTTGTTGTAGAACCAACAAGGTCCTGAAGACCGTTTGCCTGGCCAACTACGATACGAGCGATAGGTGCATTTGTATTTCCTTCGATAAATGCAATTTCACCTTCGTAGTCATTCCAGCCCGTTTTTTCAGAAATGCTTGTTGCCATAAAGTCAGTTTCAAACACAAGATATCCGCTACTTGTTGTGTCATTTTCCATACCAGTAGCCAATGAAACAGTTGTTAACTGACCACCATGACCGTGCACGCCCTTATTCATTTTAAGAACGCCGTCTTCAAATTTAATTTGAGTGGTAGCATCTGCTATACCGTCAGCAGCTGCCTGCCATGTAACTGTTGTACCGTCAACTGTAGTGCCATCAAGTGTGGCTTTTGTTACTACAGTAGTATCAACAGTACCTGTTGAAGAATTGAATTCTGTGGAATTAAAATCCTCAAAAAACAATTCTGTACCTGCGGCACTTACCGGCAAGGTAAATGCCATGCTTGACAATACCATAGACAAAACTATTAGCATTGACAAGACTTTTGATAGTTTACTACTTGTTTTTACCATGTCATTACTCCTTTTCTTTTTTTATTTTATATATAAATTTTTATTGTTTTAATAAAAAATTATATTAAAATCAGTAATTTAGTAAAAATTTTGCCATTTTTTAATCTTTCTCTAAAGTCCACTTTAGCAGACGGCAAAAATACCATCTGCTGAAGAGTTTTTTCAAATATGTTACTTTATAAAATCAACCTTTAACAGAACCTACTGTTAAACCCTTTACAAAGTATTTCTGGAAGAAGGGGAATACGATTAACGCGGGTCCTGCAACAACGACCGCCATCGCCATTCTCATTGTTTCGGACGGTACATCTACCGCACCTGACAACATAACACCCTGTTTTTGCATTTCTTTTAACATATTGATATTTTCCATAATTCTCTGAAGCATATACTGCAAACTGTAAAGGTGTTCTTCTGTTATGTAAAGCATTGATGTATTCCAGTCATTCCAAGAACCCAGGAACATAAACAGTGCAACTGTTGCAAGAACGGGTTTTGAAAGAGGAATTATAATTCTTGCGAATATCTGATACTCATCAGCACCGTCAATCAGTGCGGCTTCAGAAATTTCGTAAGGCAGACCCTGGAAGAAAGTTCTTATCATAAATACATACCAGGGGCTGATCATTCCGGGAAGTACGTATACCCAGAATGAATTTTTAAGATGCAAATACTGTGTTATTAATATATAGGTAGGAACTAATCCGCCGCCAAACAACATTGTGAAGTACAAATAGAAAGAAATAGCGCCTTTTCCTCTGAACTCACGTTTTGTCAACGGGTATGCTATCATAGACATTAACAACACTGCAAGTACCATTTTTGTTACTGAGAACAAAAATGTAATTTTATAAGCATCAAGTATCATTTTCGGAGTTTTAAATATATATGCATAAGCCGAAAAATCAAGGTTGTGCGGGATTAACTGATAACCGTATTTTGTAATATCAGATTCTGCAGTAATAGATACCGCAACCAGTAGAAGGAAGGGTATAATAATCAAAGCCATTTCAGGTTTTTTCTATGTGAGTGACCGAGAAAAGGTTTATGAATGTAAGGCAAGAGGTATTTTCCGAAAGGAAAACATTAAACCATATATTGGTGACAAGGTAC
>CALDNB010000256.1 GCA_937914775.1 uncultured Clostridia bacterium | reverse complement strand
AAGTCATACAAAGAGATTTTTTACAGGAGACATCCTCGACGGGTTGCCTCCTGTTTTTTTATTAATTCAAAGGAGAAAATGAATATGAAAAGAACAAATACGAAAAAATTAGCAATTGCAGGAGTTTTCTGTGCTGTTGCCGTGGTGGGAAGTCTGTTTTCATTCCCTGTTTTCGGCAGCAAATGTTCACCTGTCCAGCATATGGTCAACATACTGTGTGCGGTATTATTGGGTCCCGGGTATGGCCTGAGTGCAGCCTTTGCAGCGGCCCTGATACGAAATTTGCTTGGTCTTGGAAGTCTGATGGCTTTCCCTGGCAGTATGTTTGGTGCATTGGTATGCGGCGTGGTTTATGCAAAAACCAGAAATATCTTTGGAACATTAATTGGCGAGGTATTCGGCACTGCAATTCTTGGAGGTCTGTGTGCTTATCCGGTTGCAGTTTTCTTTATGGGACAAAGTGCTGCCGGACTTGCATTTTACGCTTACATTATTCCGTTTCTGATTTCTACGGCTGCCGGAGCTATCATTTCCGCTGTTTTGATTTACAGTTTGCAAAAGGGAAACATTTTACATACCATGCAGGAAACTCTTAATCGCTAAAGAAGGAGGAATCAACATGTTTAAGAATCTGTTTGAAAACGTAAGAATGAATTGTCCGCTGATTCATAACATTACCAATTATGTAACGGTCAATGACTGTGCAAATATCTTACTTGCCTGCGGGGCATCCCCTATCATGGCGGATGATAAGGAGGAAGTCGCAGATATTACCACAATCTGTGCCGGCTTAAACATTAATATCGGTACACTGAACAGTCGTACCATTGCATCCATGCTGATTGCAGGGAAACGAGCTAACGAATTGAACCACCCTGTTGTGTTAGATCCTGTGGGAGCCGGTGCGTCCAAATTAAGGACTGAAACAGCGATACAGCTTCTTGAAGAAGTGAAATTCACAGTTATCCGTGGTAATATCTCTGAAATAAAAACACTTGCATCCGGCAGTGGTACAACAAAAGGAGTGGATGCAGATGTGGCGGACAAGGTGACAGAAGAAAATCTTGACGATGTGATCGCATTTGCGAAAGCATTTGCTGCGAAAACCGGGGCTGTCATTGTTATCACGGGCGCTATTGATATCGCAGCAGACAGTAAATCGGCGTACTGCATCCGTAACGGGCATCCGATGATGTCTTCTGTGACAGGAACGGGATGCCAGCTTTCCGCTATGACAGCAGCTTTTGTAACAGCAAATCCTGAGTATCCTCTGGAAGCGGCGGCATCTGCTGTTTCCGCTATGGGTTATGCCGGCGAGATCGCTCATGGCAGACTCACTGAAATGGATGGAAATTCTACTTACAGAAATTATATCATTGATGCGATCTACAATATGACCCCAGAGATGCTGGAGAAAGGTGCAAAATATGAAGTGCGATAAAAAAGCAATGCTGCTTTATGCTGTGACTGATAGAGCATGGGTAGGTAAACAAAGTTTATACGAACAGGTGGAGTCTGCACTAAAAGGCGGTGCAACCTGTGTTCAGCTTCGTGAAAAAGAATTAAATGAGGAAGAATTTCTAAAAGAAGCTATGGAAATATCTGCTTTATGCAAGCAGTACGGAGTTCCATTCTTTATCAATGACAATGTAGAAATTGCAATCAAATGTCATGCCGATGGCATCCATGTGGGGCAGGAGGATATGGATGCTGCACAGGTTCGACGTAAAGTCGGTAACGACATGATCATCGGTGTTTCTGTGCATTCAGTGGAAGAAGCTCTGAAAGCCGTCAAAAACGGTGCGGATTGTCTTGGTGCAGGTGCAATGTTTTCGACTTCTACAAAAGCAAACGTGAATCTTCTGCCGAAGGAAACTCTCCGTGATATTTGTGCTGCCGTTGACATTCCTGTTGTTGCTATCGGTGGTATTGGTAAAAGCAACATCTCTCAGCTTTCCGGTACCGGTGTTGATGGTGTCGCATTGGTTAGTGCAATTTTTGCAGCTGATGATATTGAAAATGAATGCCGTCTGCTCCGTAAGCTGTCGGAAGAAATGGTGAACGCATGAAGATAAAATGTGCGATTTTTGATTTTGACGGAACACTCTTTGATTCCATGCCTGTTTGGGATGGTGTTGGCGAAATCTATCTCCGTTCCCTTGGAAAAGAGCCGAAACCAGGCATGAGAGAAGATATCAGGGCGTTGAGCCTTGATCAGTCTGCCCGTTATTTTCAGAAAGAATATGACCTGACCCTCTCGACAGAGCAGATTATAACCGGGGTTAATCATATTATTGAAAATTTTTACATCTATGAAGTTTTACCAAAACCCGGTGTCAGGGAGTTCCTGGAACAGTTGAAAGATATTCAAATTCCAATGGGGATTGTTACAGCATGTGACCGATTTCTGATAGAAGCTGCCCTTGACAGATGTGGAATGAAACATTATTTTGAAAAAATTTTTACCTGCGATGAAGTAGGATACGGAAAGGATGAACCTGTCATTTTTCAAAAAGCAATGGAATATTTCGATGCGAACAGAAGTACAACCGTTGTTTTTGAGGATGCTGTTCATGCTGTCAGCACAGCCAAAGCTGACGGCTTTACCGTAGCTGCTGTTTTTGACAACAGTGAGAAACGGCAAAACGAAATACGTAATCTGTCAGATTGCTACATTTCGAACTTTGAAAATACAGAAGATTTTTGGAAGTTTGTTTCGGTTGATTAAACCAGAAACTTCAAGCGGTACATTGGGGGCACCACCTTATGCCGCTATATAAAACAATGCTGATAAAAAGAAAGGAGAACAAAACTATGAATCTAAAAACAGCATTGACCATTGCAGGAAGTGACTGCAGCGGAGGCGCCGGTATTCAGGCAGACATTAAAACAATGACCATGAATGGTGTTTATGCAATGAGCGTAATTACGGCACTGACGGCACAAAACACAACCGGCGTAACAGCAATTTCTGAATCCACTCCCGATTTTTTAAAACAACAATTAGATTCGGTGTTTGAGGACATATTCCCTGACAGCGTAAAAATCGGTATGGTATCATCAGGGGAACTGATTTATGTAATAGCAGACAGACTTAAATACTATAATGCAAAAAACATTGTGGTAGATCCTGTTATGGTGGCAACTTCGGGCTCGTCTTTAATAAAGACAGATGCAGTTAAAACTCTTACAAAAGAACTTTTCCCTGTTGCTGCTTTGATTACGCCCAACATTCCCGAAGCAGAAGTTTTATCGGGTATGACAATCAAAGATAAAGAGGATATGCAAAAGGTTGCAAAAGCCATTGGCGATAATTACGGCTGCAGCGTTCTTTTAAAGGGCGGACATAATGTAAGTGATGCAGATGACCTTTTATACGAAAAGGGACAATACCATTGGTTTGGCGGCAAACGAATAGATAATCCCAATACACACGGTACGGGTTGCACACTGTCAAGCGCAATTGCGGCAAATCTTGCTAAAGGCTTTACCATTGCCCGGTCTGTTAAAAGAGCAAAAGACTATATTTCTGGTGCGCTTTTGGCACAACTTGATTTAGGAAAAGGCTCAGGTCCTATGATGCATAACTTTGATTTGCAGGGCGAATATGCAAAGGAGGCAGAATAAGTTGGAAAAACGAACATCGGTATTTGAAAACGGACTTATCTGGTTTGGTGCCGCAGTTTCTATTGCAGAAATTCTTACAGGAACTTATTTTGCACCCCTTGGCTTCGCAAAGGGCCTATTTGCCATATTTACAGGTCATATAATTGGTTGTGTAATGCTTTTTTTAGCGGGACTGATAGGCGGTAAAGTCCGTAAAAGTTCAATGGAAACCGCTAAAATGAGTTTTGGAAGCAAAGGCGCTTTGCTTTTCTCTGTACTTAATATTATTCAACTTGTTGGCTGGACTGCCATTATGATTTACGACGGAGCACTTGCGGTAAACGGTATATTTGATATTGGTAACGCTGTCTGGTGTATTGTTATCGGTGCTTTAATCCTGTTGTGGATTATGATTGGCATTAAAAATCTCGGCAAGGTAAACACAGTTGCAATGGCGGCACTGTTTATTCTTACGATTGTACTTAGTTTTGTTATCTTTGGAAAAGGTGTAATGCACAGTGTCACAGGAGAAAGTATGACTTTCGGCGCCGCTGTGGAGTTATCTGTTGCTATGCCTCTTTCCTGGCTGCCCCTGATTTGCGACTATACCAGAGAAGCGAAGAAGCCTGTAAAGGCAACTGCAGTCAGCGCAATTACATACGGTATTGTCAGTTGCTGGATGTATATAATCGGTATGGGCGCAGCCATATTTACTGCAGAGACCGACATTGCACAAATTATGGTAAAAGCAGGTCTTGGAATTGCAGGGCTTTTAATTGTAGTATTTTCAACAGTTACAACAACTTTTCTTGACGCATACTCCGCAGGGGTTTCAAGCGAGTCCGTTTCAAATAAAGTTAATGCAAAATGGGTTGCAGTTGCAGTAACTGTTATGGGAACAGCAGGAGCAATATTTTTGCCCCTTGCAGACATTACTGACTTTTTATATTTTATTGGCTCTGTTTTTGCACCTATGATAGCAATTCAGATTGCAGACTTCTTTATTTTAAAACAAAACCAAGAAACACATGCGTTCAGTGTGAAAAACCTGATAATCTGGTTTTTCGGCTTTGTTATTTACAGGTTGCTGATGGGCGTGGATATTGTTGTGGGTAATACTTTACCTGATATGCTTATTACCATTGCTATTTGTGTAGCAGTGAGCAAAATAAAGGATTATAAAACAGGAGGAGAAAATCTATGAAAACAAAAACACAAAAAATAGTTATGGCGTCGTTACTTGCGGCTCTTTGCTGTGTTGCAACAATGATTATTAAAATACCGTCACCTCTTAAAGGGTATCTTAATTTAGGTGACTGTGTTGTGCTTCTTTCAGGCTGGATTTTGTCCCCGCTGTACGGTTTTTTTGCAGCAGGTCTTGGCTCTGCACTTGCAGACGTGTTTTCAGGATATGTTACATACGCCCCTGCTACATTTCTTATAAAAGGAATCATGGCGCTTACCGCATACTTCGGTTTTAAATTTTTAAATAACAAAATCGGCAATCTGACCGCAAGAATTATAAGCGCTGTGGTGGCAGAAACAATAATGGTTTTGGGATACTTTGTGTTTGAAGGTTTTTTGTACGGTTTTGCACCGTCTGTAGTAAACATTCCCGCAAATGTAATGCAGGGTCTGGCAGGTATTATAATCGGCATAGTACTTGTAAAAATATTTGAGAAAAATAAAATTATGATGGATTAAGGGTTAAAGCAATTTTATCAATAAAAAAACGAGTAGTACCTGATGGTACTACTCATTTTTTGGTCGAGGTGACAGGATAGCATATTGCTACGCAATCTGCCGTGCTTGACGACCCAAGGCTTACGCCTTCGGTACCCGTCTGCACACCACTCACCTAAAAAACAGTCCCCCGGACTGTTTTTCTTAACGGCTCGTGCCTTCTTAAGGTTCAAATCCTTTCAATCAATAAAAAAACGGGTAATACCTTACGGTACTACCCATTTTTTGGTCGAGGTGACAGGATTTGAACCTGCGACCTCTGCGTCCCGAACGCAGCGCTCTACCAAACTGAGCCACACCTCGACAAACTCCCTATATTATATTACAATAAGGGAGTATTGTCAAGCAATTATTAGTTTAAAATCACTTCCAGCCCTCTATACTGTTATGCTTTATTCCGTTTTTAAAAGCGTTTAAAGTTTCCTCTGTTTCATCAAGCCAGTAAGGTCTTGCTACCTTACCCTTGTGTTCGGGACGGTAGTCGTAGTCTGCGTAACTGAACCACACGGCAATTTTAATATTTTCATATTTATCTATACAGTCAAACATATTATTTATCCACTGTACTTTATTTCCGCCTACAGAACTTGAACCGAATTCTGTAATAATCCAGGGGAATTCGCTGAAGAAGGGCTGGTATTTATAATCTACGTCATCATATATTGTTTCAAATTCACGCCACTGTTCTCCGAAGTGGTCTTTATAGTATGTACCTGTGTTGTAACCTGTTACGCCAATCATCTGCACATATTTATCCCCTGGGTAGTACGCTAAAAAGTTGTTCCAGTTGCAGGGAGGATAGTTGTGGTCGTTGGGATTATATATCCATATTGCGTTATCAACGCCCTCTTCTTTAAATATGTCGTAAAATCTGCGCCAGTTAGCAATAAATATTTCGGGGTCGCTCATATTTACAATGCCCGAATAACTGGTCCAGTCGGAATTCATTTCGTTGTTAAGACGGAATAAAAACGGATGACCGAACTCTTTTGCGGCACGGGCAAACTTTCTTATTTCTTCGTCTTTCAGTCCTCTGTAGATGTCTAAGTTTGGAGTGTAACCGAACAGTTTTTCGTTGTTGCTGTCTGTTATCTGGTATGTAAGTTCCACAATTCTTCCGTTTTCGTAGTTTTTATTCATAAATTCCGTCGGGAATTCGTGGGTAAAGTGAACGTAGGACAAGATAACGGGGAATGTGTAGCCCGTTTTTTGTTCTATTTCGGGAACGGTTTTATCTATACCCTCTCCGTATATGTTCTTGGCAAAAATACCCCACCTTATGTTTTCGGCATTTTCTATTTTTTCATACAGGTCTTTTGTTTTGTCAGACCAGTGCTTGGGCGTCTGGGGTTTAAAGTCAAGGTTATATACACCTTCGCCTATTGGACTGAAGTATGAAAAACTTTCCACGGCGGTATTTACAATTTCGTCAATGTTTTCGTTATACCTAAACATCATTCTGTAAAAAATTCTGGTGTTGGTTTTTATTAAAACATAGGCGTAATTACTGTATTGTGCATCTCCGGGGTTTAGAATTTCTGCATTTATTACCTGCGCCTCGTGACCTTTTTCCGTTGTAAATTTTCTTTCGGAAACGTTTAAGTTGTTGCCTTTCTGGTAATCCTCGCTTAATATAAAGCGGTTTAAATAATAGGCAAGGTAGCCGTCAACATCGTCGTAGGGTGAATATTCCATAGACAAGGTTGCATCAAAATCTTTTCCCGTTACTTTAGTGTAAAGGGGGCTGTAATCAAAATCGAATTTTACGTTTTGGGGCAGGTCAACCATATAGCCGTGAGGGTAGTTTACAAGACGGGCAGTATCTTTTGTTAAATACACCTTTTTATTGTCCTTTAAAGGATTGATTTTTTCACGGCCTACAAGATAGCCGTTTTCGTAAAGAAGGGTTTTTTCTATTTCATCAAGTCCGCCTGTTTCTTCTTTTGAAACGGGCATTTGCTGATACGTAATTTTATATTTTATGTACTTTTTCATTCTTAAAAGAGTGGGATTCTGGGAACGGTAAACCGCTACAAGTCCCACCGCCATACAAACTATAAGTGCAAAACAAATAATAATTTTCTTTTTCATATAATCACCCGAAAACATTGTAACATTTCTTTACGGAAAAGTCAATTTTACTGCTCTTGATTTTAATTTGTGAATATGGTAAAATAAAGATTAGGTGAGTTTATGAAAAGGATAATATGCTTGTTACTTATAATATGTCTTCTTGGGGGCTGTACCACTGCACCAAAAGAAGAAAAATATAATGTTGTGGCGTCATTTTACCCTGTAATGCTTATAACAAAAATGGCAACAGAGGGCATTGGCGAAATAGATGTTTCTCTACTTGCACCTGCAGACACAGGTTGTCTTCACGACTATGTGTTACTCCCTGATGATTTAAAAAATCTTGAAAAAGCGGACTTGTTTGTTACAAACGGTCTTGGAATGGAAAGTTTTATAAATAAAATCACGGCGCAGTTGCCGAACTTAAACACTGCAGATTTGTCACAAGGCGTAACGCCGTATAACCACAACTCCCATATATGGCTTACACCCTCTAACGCAAAAATTATGCTTGATAATATATGCGAAAAACTTATAAAGGATTTGCCGCAGTTTGGCGATAAAATAAGCGCAAACCGAGAAAAGTATAAGAAGATGCTTGACGGACTTGACGGCGAAATAAAAACCGCAGACTTTGGCGGAGCAAAAGTAATTACCTGCCACGAGGCATTTGACTACTTTGCAAACCAGTACAATTTAACCGTTATGGGAACTATAATGAGCGACCACGGTGAGGAGCCATCTGTTAAAGAACTGGTGGAAACTACCGATATGGTAAAGGAAACGGGAGTAAAAATAATACTTGCAGAGCCACAGTACGAAACAGACACCGCAGACACAATTGCCAGAGAAACGGGAGCAGAGATTTATATGTTAGACCCGATAGTTACAGGGGACAAAAATGATTTACCAAATGTTTATTTTGATAAAATGAGAGATAATACAAATACACTTATAAAAGCAATCCGAAAGGACTGAAAAAAATGAGCAAACAAAATTACGATGACAGTTCAATATCGTCACTAAAAGGTGCGGAGAGAGTAAGAGCCCGTCCCGGAGTAATATTCGGGTCAGACGGTCTTGACGGCTGTTGTCATTCCTTTTTTGAAATTTTATCCAATTCAATAGACGAGGCTCGTGAGGGCTACGGAAACTTAATAGAAATAACCCATTTTCGCGACGGCTCAATTACTGTTGAGGACCACGGACGAGGTATCCCTGTAGGCTACAACGAAAAAGAGGGAAGATACAACTGGGAACTGATATTCTGCGAAATGTATGCAGGTGGTAAGTACAACAACAACAGCGGAGACAATTACGAGTTCTCATTAGGTCTTAACGGTCTTGGTGCCTGTGCTACCCAGTATGCATCAGAATATATGGACGTAGAGGTAAAGCGTGACGGAAACATATATACACTTCATTTTGAAAAGGGCGAAAATGTGGGCGGACTATCCAGTGAGCCTACAAGATTTAAGGCTACGGGAACAAAGATTACATGGCGTCCCGACCTTGAAGTGTTTACCGACATTGACATTCCTTCGGAATACTTTTTAAATGTAATCAAAAAACAGGCGGTAGTAAATAACGGCGTAAAATTCGTGTTCAAAAACCAGACGGAAGAAATGGATTTTGAAACTACAGAGTTTTTATACGAGAAAGGTATAACTGACTATCTTGAAGAATTAGCAGGGGAAAAAGCAATTTCCACCCCCGTATATTATGAGGCGGAAAGACGCGGTAAAGACAGAGAGGACAAGCCCGAATACAAGGTAAAACTGTCTGTTGCCTTTTGCTTTAATCCTCAGGTGTCGGTTTTGGAATACTATCACAACTCAAGTTTCTTAGAGTACGGCGGTTCTCCCGACAAGGCGGTAAAAAGTGCTTTTGTAGCAGTAATCGACCAGTATCTTAAAACCAACAACAAATACAACAAAAATGAAAGCAAGATTTTGTTTGCTGACGTGGCTGACTGTCTGTGCCTTGTAAGCAGTTCCTTTTCAACTGTAACAAGTTACGAAAATCAGACTAAAAAATCTATTACCAACAAGTTTATACAAGAAGCAATGACGGACTTCTTAAAAGAAAACTTTGAGGTGTTTTTAATTGAAAACAAGGCAGATGCGGAAAAGATTGCAGAGCAGGTATTAATTAACAAGCGAAGCCGTGAAAGTGCGGAAAAACAGCGTATTAACGTTAAAAAGATGTTAAGCGGAAATACCGACGTCCTGTCCCGTGTTAAAAAGTTTGTTGACTGCAGAACAAAAGACATAAAAAAACGTGAACTTTATATAGTTGAGGGTGACAGTGCTCTTGGCTCCTGTAAACTTGGCCGTGATGCAGAATTTCAGGCTATAATGGCAATAAGAGGTAAAATTTTAAACTGCTTAAAAGCAGACTTTAACAAAATCTTTAAAAGTGACATTATAGTAGATTTAATTAAGGTTTTAGGTTGCGGTGTCGAGGCAAAGTCAAAGCATAACAAGGATTTTAACACCTTTGACCTTGAAAACTTAAGATGGAATAAAATTATAATATGTACCGATGCCGATGTTGACGGCTACCAGATTAGAACGCTTGTTTTAACGATGTTTTATCGTCTTATGCCAACCCTTATTGAGCAGGGATATGTGTATATAGCGGAGTCTCCTCTTTATGAAATAGCACTTCAGGGCAAGAAAGAGAAGTCATATTTTGCATACACCGAGGCTGAAAAAGCAGAAATAATGGAAAAATTAGAGGGTGAAAAATACACCATTCAAAGAAGTAAAGGTCTTGGTGAAAACCAGCCCGATATGATGTGGCAGACAACAATGAACCCCGAAACAAGACGTCTTATAAAGGTAGTTCCCGAAAATGATGCTACTTTGGTACAGGCAAAGTTTGAACTGCTTTTGGGAGACAATCTTCAGGGCAGAAAGGAACATATTGCCAAGAACGGAAAACAGTATATAGATTTAACCGATATATCTTAAAATGAGTGAAATGACAACTGCGTTGTCATGAATTGAAAATAGAATTTTCATGAATTGAGACATACGTCTCATGAATTGCACGAATGTGCATTATGGAAGAAAACCGTGTGCGGTTTTCAACCAAAATGAAATTCCTTGAATTTCTATTCACGGAAGCGTTAGCGAGAATTCATGGCGTAAGCCAATTCATGCCAAAGGCAATTCATTAAAAAAACTCACCCTTGGGTGAGTTTTTCTATTTCTTCTTCTAATATTTTATCTAAATATGTATAATCTTTGCTTTGTGCAAGAACAAGTTCGCTTAATAAAATGTGTTTGGAGTTGTTAAGCATTTTTCTTTCACCTGTGGAAAGACCTTTTTGTTTGTCGTGTACCATTAAATCTTTAACGACTTTTAGTACCTCAAAAATATTGCCTGTTCTTATTTTAAGCATATTTTCACGGTAACGCTTGTTCCAGTTATCGTTAAATTCGCCCACAGGAGTTGAAAACTCTTTAATAACTTTTAAAGCAGTCTGTTTATCAACGATGCTTCTTACACCGATTTCCTCGGTATTATCTGTGGGAATCATCAAAACCATACCGCTTGTTGCTATTTTCATAATATAATATGATTTTTTTTCTTTAAGGAATTTTTTTACTTCAATTGCCTCTATTATCCCTGCACCGTGCATGGGATAAACTATCTTGTCACCTATATTGTACATAATATTGCCCCCAAACTCCACAATTAAATTATACTACCAATGTCGCATTTTGTCAAAGATTTTTTAAATAAAAACTATCAAAAAAATATACAAAAGTTGTCGCGCACTGTCGTATTTTTACTGCTATACTTTAAATCGGGTGGGAAACACCTAATAAAATGGAAAGGAATGATGAAAGTGAAAGAGGTAAATGTGACTTTTTCACAACAGGGAAAAATTGCGGACATTGACAATGCCAACATCTTTTTTGAGGGCGAAGACAACAGCATTAAGATTAACGCAGCATTTCCCGAAAATTTGGGTGCCGAGGCGGTTTTCGCCTACATTTACACCGCGTCAGGCGTACAGGATATGGTTACTCCCCAGTTTGTTGACGGAAAGTATGTGGTAGTGCTTTCAGGCGACAGAGTGGAAAAGGGTGTTTTGAAAATAGGCTTTGAAGTGCAAAAAGGGCAGTCTTTTATAAGGTTTATGCCGTTAGTACTTCAGATTGACGGCTTTATTTCAGACGACTATATCGTAGCAAATAAACTGTACACCGTGAAGGTTGCGGTAGATGAAACGGTAACCTGTGAAAGCGGACAGCCTGCGGCGGTAGAAAATGTGGGGAACAGCAAAGAGGTACGCCTGAAATTCACAATCCCAAAAGGAGAAAAAGGAAATAAAGGCGACAAGGGAGATGCACCGGTTAAGGGCATTGATTACTGGACAGAACAAGACAAAGCAGAGGTACAGTCTTATGTTGACGACTGTATTTTAAAAGGAAGTTGGTGATAACGTGCCTTTTAAAGAATTATGGAAAGAAAATTTCAGCGTGTTGCCGTCGGGAGTTACGGAAAATGTTAAAATAAGTTCATTTTATACTGACGGCTGGGAAGCGTACGTTGCTCAAAACGGATTTTCCGAAACAGACAACTATTTTATTTTTGAAAACGGGAAGTTAAAAATAGTAAAAAGTCAGGGAGAAAAAAGAACCTGCAATATTATGGCGCGTAAAACACTGCCCCAAATCAATTACGAGAATGTTGACGAAGTTGTAATTGAATTTGATTATTCAATAGACAGACCGTACAACTCCTACGCCTTTTCTCCTGTAATTGATATAGTAAACGAAAAGGGCGAACAGATTTACGGTCTTGCATTCGGAAGTCTTTATTACGGGTGTTTTGTTATACCAAACGGAGTAGATTCTGTTAGAACACAGGGAAGCAGTACAGGGAACGAGGACAACGAGAGGGTTATTGCAAGAAATAACAATACGTATTTGTCTTTGTGTGACGGACAGGAGATGCACATAAGAATTTGTATTAATTTTACAGGCGGCTACAGCGAAACTACAATTTCAAAGAATGGCGTCACATACAAAACACCCACGCGAAAACTGCCCCTTGATACAAGACTTTCAAGCCTTAACATAACAAAGATAGGGCTTTATGCAGCAAATTCTGTGCAGGTGTCTTATGATACACCCGTTGTATCAACTTTTGACAATATCACATTATTGGGCAGAGGCACAGTTCTGGGCAGTTTGACAAGACTTGCAAATGCGGTACGCGAAAAAACGGGTACTGATAAGACTTTGTCTCTTACGGAAATGGCAGAAGAAATAAAAGGCATAACACCTGCAGAAGATTATATGGAGGACAAAGTTACTGATGCAGTAAACGATAAGATTGAAATTTTAAGAGGCTGTTTCTTTAGTTACAGTTCTGTTGTGACTGCAAAATTTCAAAATGTGAAAACCGTTAATTACGGCGCTTTTTCAGATTGTAATGTTCTGACAACAGTTGAACTTCCCTCTGTTACCCATATTAAAGGTTATGCTTTCGGGAACAGTTCAAAACTGAAAACACTTATAATAGGCACCGAAAACTGTGTTTTAGAGGACTGGACGGCTTTTATAAGTACTGCAATAAGAGATGGTAAAGGAACCATCTATGTACCTGACGACGCTGTTGAAACATATAAAACTGCTACAAACTGGAGTATATTTGCAGATTGCATAAGACCATTGTCAGAATGGGAGGGATAAAAGATGGTAGTTGAAGAATTTTTGAATGACAGAAAACTTGTAAGGCATTACTCTGACTGTGGAATGATGCTTTTGCAAAAGGAAACAGGACTTTTATATATTGATGCAATAGATGTAGTTCCATGCAAATATACTTACGAAGAAACAGATAAATTAATTGAAAAGCATTAACAAGTAATGCAATAATTGACTCCTTTTGACATATAAAAAACGGCTGAACGAAAATCGTTCAGCCGTTTTTTGTTTACAATTTAAGACATTTAACTAAAATTGTGCAGGTTTCTGCTCTTGTTACGTTTTTGTCCGGCATAAATGTACCGTCTTCGTAACCTGTAATAATTCCATTTTTAACTGCGGCAGAAACATATCCGTATGCCCAGGCTGGAATTGATGCTTCATCGTGGAAGTTAAGTTTGTCCTGTACCTGCTCGTACTTAAA
>CALDNB010000255.1 GCA_937914775.1 uncultured Clostridia bacterium | reverse complement strand
CTCACAAAAAATACTATAAACCTGCAGGTTTTGGCGGCGACTTAAAACCTCATTACGAATACATAGAAGTTGGCAGACGTCCCTGGTTTTATCGTCCGGGCGGAAGTGCTATAACAACAGACAATACAGTTAAAAAATACCCAAGGGTTTGTGCCCACAGAGGTTTTTCTTCAGTTGCTCCTGAAAACTCAATGGCTGCTTTTGGTGCAGCAGTTGCTTTAGGTGCAGACGAAATAGAATTTGACTTATGGCCTACCAAAGACGGCGAAATTGTTTCATGCCACGATGCAACGTTAGAAAGAATAAGCACAGGCACAGGGAAAGTTTACGAACACACATACGAGGAACTTTTGCAGTATGATTTCGGTGTAAAGTTTGACGAAAAATACAAGGGTTTAAAAATAGTAAAATTTGAAGATATACTAAAAAAATTCTCCTGTCATACAATTATGAATATACACATAAAACCACTTTCGATGACAGAACAATACCCTGAAGAAATAATGAAAAAAATTGTAAATCTTATAAAAAAATATGACTGCGAAAAATATGTGTATTTTATGCTGGAGCCTGATATTCATATAAAACAGTTTAAAGAATACACTCCTCATATTCCTGTCTGCGTAGGTCACTTAAAAGAAAGACCTTTTGAGATAGTTGACAGGGCAATAGAACTTGGTGCAGAAAAAGTACAGTTATACAAGCCATACTTTGACAGGGAAATGATTGACAAAGCACACAATAACGGAATTATCTGCAACGTGTTCTGGTCAGACGACGAAAAAGAAACACAAGAATTCCTTGATATGGGCATAGACACAATACTGACTAACGATTATTTAAAAATTTCTCAAATAGTAAAAGCAGAGAGTTAACTCTCTGCTTTTTTGCATATAAAATACTTGTTTAACAAATACTGTTAAATGAGGTGAATCTTATGAAAAAAGTAAAACAAAATGAGTTGCTGTCTGATATTATTTCAGCACACAAAGAACTGGAAATAGCAAAGCAAAACTACAGATTTACAAACAATGACAAACTTATTGAAATGTATGCACATAAAATAATAGCCGCACGTTTTCGGTGCGACTATTTAATAGAAAAAGCCAAAACTGCAGGGCTTACATTTTCTCCGGTTCAGGATAATCTGTTCCAAAGGTTTCAACGGTAACTTCTTCCATTACCTGGTCAATAATGGGTTTGTCACGCATATCGCGTTTTGATGAAACTATTTTGTCAACAGTTTCCATACCTTCAATTACACAACCAAATGATGCATATTCGCCGTCAAGATGAGGAGCGTCCTCTACCATAATAAAGAACTGACTTCCTGCGCTGTCACGGTTCATAGAACGTGCCATAGAAAGTACGCCTCTTTTGTGAGCAAGGTCGTTTTTAAATCCGTTAGAAGCAAACTCGCCTTTGATTGCATAACCGGGACCGCCTATTCCTATTCCGTTGGGGTCTCCGCCCTGAATCATAAAACCGTCAATTACACGGTGGAAAATAAGTCCGTTGTAAAATCCTTTTTTTACTAACGAAATGAAATTATTAACTGTATTTGGAGCAATTTCGGGATAAAGTTCTGCTTTAATAACTCCCCCTTGCTCCATTTTTATTGTAACTATAGGATTACTCATATTTTTTCTCCTTTATAACTGTTGTTTTACCTGATTTGTAGCAGTACCGCCCGTTACATCACGAAGATCAACACAGTTTTCCAATGATACTGCCTCATAAATGTCATTTTCAAATAATTCCGAGAAACTTTTGAATTCGCCGATAGACATTTCCTCTATGGCTTTATTGTTCTTGATACAGTATGCAACAATTTCTCCTATTACTTTGTGTGCATCACGAAAGGGCATACCTTTTTTAACAAGATAGTCTGCCGCATCTGTAGCATTTGTGAAGCCCTTTAATGCAGCACTTCTCATTTTTTCGGAATTAACTGTCATTGTATCAAGCATTTTAGTAAATACAGGCAATGTCATTTTAACAGTATCAATTGCATCAAATACCTGTTCTTTGTCCTCCTGCATATCTTTGTTGTACGCAAGGGGCAAACCCTTCATTACAGTTAAAAGAGCAATTAAGTCGCCATAAACCCTGCCCGTCTTTCCTCTTGCAAGTTCTGCAACATCGGGGTTTTTCTTCTGTGGCATAATACTGCTTCCTGTTGAGAAAGCGTCGTCAAGTTCTACAAAACCAAATTCGTTACTTGACCACAGGATTATTTCCTCTGCAAACCTTGAAGTGTGCATCATTATAACACTCATAACGAAACATACTTCTATTGCAAAATCTCTGTCTGAAACACCGTCAAGACTGTTAACTGTAACGCCGTCCATATTAAGCATTTCTGCTACATACTCTCGGTCTAAAGGATAGGTTGTACCGGCAAGAGCACCGCTTCCCAAAGGTGAAATATTAAGTCTTTCACGGCATTCTCTAAGTCTTGAAACATCTCTTTTATACATTTCAAGATACGCAAGTAAATGATGGGAAAACAAAATCGGCTGGGCTTTTTGCAAATGGGTATATCCCGGCATAATAACCGAAATATTTTTACTTGCAAGGGCTTTTAATGTCTTTGTAAGTTCCATTAACATATCACAGATTTCGTCGCACTGTTCCCTTAAATAAAGGCGTAAATCAAGAGCAACCTGGTCGTTTCTGCTTCTTCCCGTATGCAGTTGTTTTCCAACGTCACCGATACGTTCTATCAGTAGTTTTTCAATATTCATGTGAATATCTTCAGCATCAACAGAAAACTCAACTTTTCCGTCTTCTATATCGGCAAGTATTTCATTTAAAGTTTTAACAATAAGTACACTGTTTTCATAGGGGATAATTTCCTGTTTGCCAAGCATTGTTGCGTGGGCAATACTTCCCTCTATGTCCTGCCTGTACATTCTTGCATCAAATCTTATGGAAGAGTTAAAATCATCTACCAATGAATCGGTTTCTTTTGAAAACCGCCCACCCCATAATTTCATATTATTTCATTCCTTCCAAATTACTTGTCTTTGTTAAAAAGCATTGCTCTTACCTTTAGCGGTAAGCCAAACAAGTTGATAAAGCCCTCTGAATCTTTCTGGTTATAAACTTCGTCTTCGTTAAATGTAGCCATTTCTTCGCTATATAGTGAATATGGTGATTTAGCACCTGCAGGTGAGCAAACACCTTTGTATAATTTTAGTCTTACTGTACCTGTAACTGTCTCCTGAGTCTTATCAACAAATGCTGATATTGCTTCACGAAGAGGAGTAAACCATAAGCCGTCATATACAAGTTCTGCAAATTTAGAAGCAACCTGCTCTTTGTAGTGAAGTGTCATTTTGTCAAGACATAAGTATTCAAGTTCTTTGTGAGCAGCATACAGTACTGTACCACCGGGAGTTTCATATACGCCTCTGCTCTTCATACCAACAAGACGGTTTTCAACTATATCGTCAATACCGATACCGTTTTCTCCTGCTACCTTGTTAAGTTTTGTAAGCAGTTCAACTGCACCGTATTTAACGCCGTCAATTGAAACGGGGATACCTTTTTCAAAACCGATTTCAATGTATGTTGGTTTGTCAGGCGCTTTTTCCGGAGGAGTAATCATTTTTAATATTTTATCTAAGTTAGGTTCGTTTGCAGGGTCTTCCAGATCCATACCCTCGTGTGATAAGTGCCAGATATTTCTGTCCATACTGTAGTTGTCTTCTTTTGTAACAGGAACAGGAATATTTCTTGCCATAGCATATTCTATTTCTTCTTCTCTTGATTTAATGTCCCAGATTCTCCAGGGAGCAATAATCTTGAGCTCAGGAGCAAGGGCCTTAATTGCAAGCTCAAAACGAACCTGGTCATTACCTTTACCTGTGCAACCGTGACAAATTGCAGTAGCACCCTCTGCAAGAGCAATTTCAACTATTCTTTTAGCAATGCAGGGTCTTGCATGAGATGTACCTAAAAGGTATTTGCCCTCGTATACTGCCTGTGCCTTTAATGTTGGCCAGATGTAATCTGTAACATATTCCTCCTGCAAGTTTTCTATGTATAATTTTGAAGCACCTGTTTTTAATGCTTTTTCTTCAAGACCGTCTGTTTCTTTACCTTGACCTACGTCACCGCAAACTGCAATTACTTCGTAATCGTAGTTTTCTTTTAACCACGGAATGATAATTGATGTATCAAGACCGCCTGAATAAGCAAGAACAACTTTTTCTTTTGACATATT
>CALDNB010000254.1 GCA_937914775.1 uncultured Clostridia bacterium | reverse complement strand
CTTAATATTTTCAACACCGTTAAGTTTTGCATTTTCTTTTGCGTCTTTAACAGCATCTTTATTGATTTCAACACCTAAAACCTATAATGTTATTTTTGTTGACTGGGCAAATGATGAAATAGTTGATATTAAGGAAGTTGAACACGGTACTGTAATTACATTCCCTGAAGATTGCTCAGCAGTTGGCAAAGAATTCAAGGGTTGGAGTGTTCCCGAAGGTTCAATTATAACTGATACAGTTGTGGTTGAGGCTGTTTATGAGGACTTGATGTTTACTGTCAACTTCCTTAACCACGATGGAACAGTTTACGAAGAACGAAAAGTATCATACGGTGCAACCGCAACATTCCCTGAAGAAAATCCCGTTGAGGAAGGCTACGAGTTCATAACGTGGAGTAACGAAACCGAATGGTGGTATTCATTTTTGATCAGACCGTTGAAGCTCCTATGAGCAATGCGGATGATACAATTCAGCTCGGTTCTGCAAACGTTGATTTTGAAACATCAACCGAGGATGCAACCATTCGTTATACAACCGACGGCACTGAACCTACCGAAGAAAGCGTTGTCTTTGATGACACAATCTGGATTGAAGAAACAACAACATTCAAGGTTAAAGCTTTCAAGGCAGGTATGAATGCAAGTGCAACAGTGGAAACGACCTTTGAAGTTATTCCTGAAGAGGAATATGATTCAGCCTTGCCCAAGGTCACTGCTGTTACAAGCGGTTCATATTATGAAGTCGGAAGTGAAAACGCGAAGCTTTGCATGAGAATCGATAATCCTTCGGAATTCACTATCAAATCATGGGGCTATCTTATTGAAGATCTCTATACAAACGAAACTTCTGATTATATCAACACTGAAATTGCAGGTATGACAGATGTGACAGTAGGCAGAGTTTTCAACATAAGCGGACTCAGTTCATCAACTAACTATAGTTATGTTTTCTATGTTGAATTTGATGAAGTAGGTTTGATTGAAAGCGATATGTATGAATTTACTACTCTTTCAAACAGCGGAAATGTTGAACCCAATCCCGGTCCCGATCCTGAAGTACCCATTCCTGTAATTACAATCAAGAATCCTTCGGCAACAACCATAAACTATAAAAGCGGAATAATTCTTCACGCAAATGCTTCCAATATTCCCGCAGGCGGAAGAGTTAAATGGGAGGCAGACAATTCCAACTTTATCGTTACGGATAACGGCGACGGAACTTGCAAAATTATATCCTTATGTGCAAAGTTTATCTGTTGTTCCTGTAGGACTTACCTGCCACAGAGAAGAGCTTTGCAGGTTAGAAGGATTTAACAAAGATGATGCAGGGCGTGTTATTACCCAGGTTTATAATCACAGCAAAAAGTGTTTAAAGGAACTTGGTACAAGTTTCGTGTTTGCATCTGACGAGTTTTATGTAAAAGCAGAGCACCCATTACCTGATGCTTCATTTTATGAGGATTTTTTACAGATTGAGAATGGTGTAGGGTTATTGAGTTCATTTATTGAAGAATGGAACAACGCTAAGCCCCCGAAAGTTACGACCAGAAAAACCATTGCCACAGGGGTAAGTGCAGCACCGTACATTAAAGAACTTGTTGACGGTGTAACGGATAAAGTAAACGTTATTGCAATTAACAACGACTTTTTCGGTAATACTATTACAGTTGCAGGACTTTTAACAGGTAAAGACATAGTGGAACAATTAAAAGGGAAAGATTTGGGCGAGGTACTTATTCTCCCTGAAGTTTTATTAAATTACGACGGGGTTTTACTTGATGATTACAGTATTTCAGATATAGAACATGCCCTTAACATAAAGGTTATTACAGTTCCGAATGACGGAGCAAAATTAAAAGAAGTTATTGGAGGATAAAATATATGGCAAAGCCTATTGTTGCAGTTGTAGGCAGACCAAATGTTGGTAAGTCAACACTATTTAACAAAATTATAGGTAAAAGATTGTCTATTGTTGCGGATACCCCAGGAGTAACCAGAGACAGAATATATGCTGATGCCGAATGGGCTGGAAAGCAGTTTAAAATCGTTGACACAGGCGGTATTGAGCCTACAACAGACAGTAAAATACTGACCCTTATGCGTGAACAGGCTGACATTGCAATAGAAACTGCAGACGTTATTATTTTTGTTGTTGACGTAAAAGAGGGTGTTACAGCCGCAGACAAAGATGTTGCTACAATGCTTAGAAAAAGCGGTAAGCCCATTGTTCTTGCTTGTAACAAGTGCGATGCTCCAGGCCAACCGCCCCTTGCATTTTATGATTTTTACAATCTGGCAATTGGTGAGCCTATTGCGGTATCCAGTGTTCACGGTATGGGCTTTGGTGATATGTTAGATGCGGTAGTAGAGAATTTTGACAGTATAGAAACCACAGACGAAGATGAAGGAATTTTGAAAATTGCAGTTGTGGGCAGACCTAATGCAGGTAAATCTTCTTTCGTTAACAAAATGCTTGGTGAAGAACGGCTTATCGTAAGTCCCGTTGCAGGTACAACCCGTGACAGTATCGACACAATCGTTACTGTAAACGGCGAAAAGTTTATGATTATTGATACTGCAGGAATGAGAAAACGCGGTAAGGTTGAAGAAGAAATTGAACGTTACAGCGTTATACGGTCACTTAGTTCTATTGACAGAGCCGATGTTGCGGTTTTGATGATTGATGCAACTGACGGAGTTACTGAGCAGGACACAAAGATTGCAGGTTACATTCACGAAAACGGCAAGGCCTGTCTTGTTGCGGTAAACAAGTGGGACTTAATTGAAAAAGAAACAAACACAATGGACAATTTCAGAAAAGAAGTTCAGGAAAAACTTGGTTTTATGCTTTATGCTCCCATTTTATTTGTGTCAGCAAAAACAGGGCAAAGACTAAGCAAAATTTTTGAACTTGCAAAATACATTGACAATCAAAGTTCGATGCGTATTTCAACAGGTATGCTAAACGATGTTATAAACGATGCTACGGCACGTGTTCAGCCACCGTCTGACAAAGGCAAAAGACTTAAGATTTATTATCTTACACAGACAGGTATTAAACCTCCGTCATTTGTGTTATTTGTAAATGACAAAAAACTGGCACATTTTTCATACATCAGATACATTGAAAATCAGTTAAGAAATACATTCGGTTTTGAGGGAAGCGCAATTAAATTTGTTTTAAGGGAAAAGGATAAAAATTAATCCGGAGGCGTCTTTTATGTTAAACAATTTTATAATGTTAGTTATAGCATATTTAGTGGGCAGTGTTAACTTTTCCATTATATTTTCAAAGATTTTTGTTAAAGAAGACGTAAGAACACAAGGCAGCGGTAATGCAGGTTTTACCAATATTTTAAGAAATTACGGAAAACTTTTAGGTGCGGCGGTGTTTTTATGCGATATTTTAAAGACAGTACTTGTAATTTTAATTGCACGTTTTGTATTTAAAGACAGACTTGCAGAATACTGTGCATCAGTTGGTGTCATTTTAGGACACAATTATCCCTTGTTCTTTGGTTTCAAAGGGGGAAAAGGAGTTTTAACAACAATAAGTTCTTTGGTAATGCTTGACTGGAGAATTGGTATTCCCGTAATTCCCATTGCCGTTGCAATTATGTTTATTACCGGCTACGTTTCTTTAGGCTCAATTTTTATTTTCCTGTCGTTCCCCATTGGAGTTGCACTTTTTTATGGCGGACCTTTTAAGGAAAGATTTATATATCTTGGAATTTTTGCCTGTGTACTTGGTTTATACAGACACAGAAGCAATATAATAAGGCTGTTTAAAGGCACTGAGAACTGCTTTAAAAAAAGAAAACAACCGAAAGGAAATGATTGATGTGAGTAGTATTGGTGTTATCGGCTCAGGCGGATGGGGTACTGCCTTATCCGTGTTGCTTTCAAAATCAGGTCACTCTGTAACATTGTGGTCTTATTTGAAAGAAGAGTATGAAAATTTATCAAAAGATTATGAAAACAAGGCACTTTTGCCTGGTGTTATAATACCGAAAAACGTACAGTTTACAAATGATCTGGAATTTTGTGCAAAGGACAAAGATGTTTTGGTTCTTGCAGTTCCGTCAAATGCAGTTAAATCTACTGCAAAAAATATTGCACCATTTATACCCGAAGGACAGATTATAGTTATTGTATCAAAGGGATTTGACACAGATACTAATATGCTTTTGACAGACACGGTTTTGTCTGAAATTCCAAGTGCAAAAGTTGCGGTATTATCGGGGCCTACTCATGCTGAAGAAGTAGGTGTTGGTATGCCAACTACTATTGTTGTTGCCCACGAGGACCACAAAATTGCAAAGAAAATACAAAATATTTTTATGACGGAAACTTTCAGGGTTTATACAAATACCGACGTTGTTGGTGTAGAAATAGGCGGTGCCATTAAAAATATAATTGCATTATGTGTTGGTATCTGCGACGGTTTGGGTTACGGAGACAATACCAAGGCAGCCCTTATGACAAGAGGTATGGCTGAGATTGTTCGTCTGGGAATTGCTATGGGTGCTAATCCGTCAACTTT
The DNA here is from genome assembly GCA_937914775.1 of uncultured Clostridia bacterium. Lineage (GTDB taxonomy): Bacteria > Bacillota > Clostridia > Monoglobales > Firm-18 > RGIG1864. The sequence goes on along the minus strand of CALDNB010000254.1, from coordinate 2,067 downwards.
TACTGGACTTTCAGGAATTGGTGATTTAATTGTTACCTGCACAAGTTTACATTCAAGAAACAGATGTGCTGGGGTACTTATCGGCAAGGGTGTATCACCAAAAGATGCAATAGAACAGGTAAAGATGGTTGTAGAGGGTGTAAAGGCAACCCCCTGCGCTTATGCACTTTCGCAAAAATATAACGTGGATATGCCTATTGTTACAGAGGCATACAGAATTTTATTTGAAAACAAATCTCCCGAAGAGGCGGTATATGATTTAATGTGCCGTAAAGAAAAAAGGGAAGACGATTATTATATGACTGAAAAGCAGGTGTAAGAAAATTGAAAAGGCTTTTGCCTATTTTACTCATTGTATTTGTGTTATGCGGTTGTGCAAATAACAACAATCCGTCCAATGAAGTAGAATATACAAAATTACAGGACAATTTAGATATTCATTGTTACAATTCAGCCACGCTAAACCCGATTTTTGCCGAAAACAATGCAAATGCGCAACTTTCGTGGATATGCTTTGAGCCGTTACTTAAAACTTCAAATGACGGAAGTATTACTACGGCACTTGCAAGGGGATACTTTATTTCAGAAAACGGTCTTGAATGGACTGTTCCCCTTGAAAACGAGGTTAAGTGGCACGACGGTACGTTATTTACCGCAAAAGACGTTGTGGCAACGTGCAATGAAATACTAAACAACGAAAACTGTATTTACTACTACAATTTATCCAATGTAAAAAAGGTTGTGGCAGTTGATGACACTACCGTTAAGTTTGTACTTAATTCTCCACAATCGGGGTTTGCAAATCTTCTGGAATTTCCTATTGTAAAGCAGGAGTATGTTAACAAAACTGACGATTTTCTGATGATTGGCACAGGACCTTTTAAATACGAAAAAACGGAAAATAAAAATATAATATTTAAAGCGAATAATGAGTGGTGGGGGAACAAAAAGCCCTACATAAAAACAGTTACTGCAAAAATTCTGCCTGACAAAGATACTGCCATTTATTCATTTAATGCTAAAGTTATTGACGTAATTTCTTCAAGCATTAAAGACTGGAGTAAGTATCCGTCTGAGGCAAAAAATGTTGCTGAATATTCGTTTTCAAATAAAACATGAATCTGAGGATAAATCAATTTTATATTAGTATTGTTCATTGTTAATGAAAAGTCAATGGGGTATTCTGAAAATTAGATATAATCTGCGAAGGAGGACTTTACATGAGCGCATTTGAAACAGGAAAATATCGTAATATTTTTGCAGAGATTGGTAAAAGTCAAGAAGAGATACAGAATAAGATTGAGGAGTGTGTGAATACATTCTTTTACGGAAGCGAAGAAGAACGTATCTATCATACTGCAGGTGATGACATGGGTTATCTGGAGGATACCGGTAATCACGATGCCAGAACAGAGGGTATGTCATACGGTATGATGATGTGCGTACAGCTTGATATGAAAGAAGAATTTGACCGCATCTGGAAATGGTCAAAGACATATATGTATATGACAGAGGGTGAGAATGAAGGATACTTTGCATGGAGCTGTGGTTTGGACGGAAGCAAGAACGCTTACGGTCCGGCACCGGATGGTGAAGAATTCTATGCGATGGCTCTTTTCTTTGCATCACACAGATGGGGAGACGGCGAAGGTATATTCAATTACTCACAGGAAGCAAAGGACATTTTAAGAGCCTGCTTACATAAGGGTGAAAACGGAAGACCGGGTGCTGCTATGTGGAACCGTGAGAACAAACAGATTTTATTTGTTCCGGGTTGTCCGTATACGGACCCTTCGTATCACTTGCCACATTTTTATGAATTATTTGCTCTTTGGGCATACGAAGAAGACAGGGAATTCTGGAAAGAAGCGGCACTTGCCAGCAGACAGTATTTGGTAAAAGCATGCCATCCGGTAACAGGTATGAATCCGGAATACGGTAATTTTGACGGAACACCGATGGATAAGGAACTTCCATGGGGCGGCAAACATGACAAATTCTTCAGTGATGCATACAGAACAGCTGCCAATATCGGTTTGGATTATATGTGGTTGGGCAAAGATGAGG
>CALDNB010000253.1 GCA_937914775.1 uncultured Clostridia bacterium | reverse complement strand
TCATATGGTACATAAATATAACCTCTTATATCATCTATTTTTTCGGCATAGGAATAGTTTTGGCCGTGTTCTAATAGATAATATATTACTTCTAAGTTAGGAGAAGTGATATTTAAATTTATGTATTTAATGGAAGGTGTTTTTTTAAGTTTTTTTATGTCTTCCATAGTATTTATATCAAGTATTATCTTAGAGTTATTGTTCATACCATCACCATTTTAATTATAGTATATTAAAAAACAAAAAGATAGCGGTTTATACCACAGGTATAACACCTCTTGACTGTCACGAGTATTATGATAAAATTGTTATTGAAAAGAATTTTAAGAACGGATTGCCCCAATGTATAAAGATTTTTAATTTTACAGGCAAAATGATTATAAATGAACTTACTGCCGTGCATAAAGCGGCGCTTAAGACATTGAAGAAAATAATGAGTTCAAAAAAAGAACCGACGGAAATGGAAAAACTTCTTATAGAACTTTGTGATGCAGACGGTGATTTTTGTGACCGTTCTCAGATTGCCGAACTGGTAAAATACATAGTTTCTTAATAATTAAACCTGACGGGAGGCGAAATTATGATACAGGAAATAATAACTGAGCAAGACAAGAAATCAACTGATATTTTTATTTGCTACAGAGCAGATTTGGGTGCTGACTGGGGCAGAGAAATATACGAGTGGATGGGAAATAACGAAGACTGCAATTTCGGCAAAGTGTATTATTCTGAATTTGTAAATGCAAATTTTATCAACGATATAGCCCCCGTTATAGAAAGTGCTAAATATATTGTGGTGGTAGCAACCAATAACTTTACTTCGGGGTTTCCGAAAACAGAAGAGGATATAGATAACGGCGATATTGTAACGGCAAAAGAGACTCTGGCAATTATGAAGCGCCTTAAATCCGAAAATCCTCCCCAACTGGTTTTGTTACATGCGGGAATGTTTAACGAGGAAGATAAAAACAATATTTCTGCGATTGCAAATATTGTTGCAGACACTTCCGAACAGGCGGAATGGCTTAAAAACTGTTATATAACAGCAGGTATTCATAATTTGCCTTCAAGAGGTGACAAAGAGCAAAAAGATGCGTCGTTTAAATCTTTTTTAACTTTTACTGCAAAGGAAAAGAACATTATACGTTACAATGCAGTTAAAAATATGAAGATAGATGCTCCTGTCAATTTGTTTATGTTACCCCAGATTATAAAGGTTACAGACGCCCAGCAGAATTTTGTAAATTTAAACATTGAACAGTTGGCAGACCGTTTAATAAATATGCCCGAAAACGAACGTGTTGCGCTTATTTACGGCAACGGCGGAATGGGCAAAACCACACAACTTAAATACCTCTGCAGAAAAAAACAGGAGGAGTATTTAAGTAAATATAAAACTGACGGTGATGATACCATATATATTTATCTCCCTGCATACAAGATTGCACAGCACGGGAACTTGTTCCGTGCACTTTTGAAAGAAATAAAAAAAGACGGTGTTTATACTAACGAACAGGCTGAAGATTTTGTTCTTGAGAAGTTATCTGTAAGCAAAAACGAAACATGTGCGCCTTGTCTTTTATGTATTGACGGCCTTGACGAGGTTGACGACTCTGCTGTTATAAAACACATTTCGGACAAAATAAAACTGATGCAGGAAAAAGGCATTGCAATACTTATAACATCAAGAAACGCTGTTGCTACGGATATTGCAAAACTGGAGTGTGTAATTGAACCATTAGAGTATGAAAATGTCATTGAAAGTTTGCCGATAAAATATCGCCCTAAAAGTAAATTTGACAGACTTGCAAAACTTCTTTGCACACCTTTTTATTTCAGTATGTATAAAGAAACAGTAACAGATGAGGGAGACGGAACAATCGGGGAACTTTATAAAAACAACAAGGACAAGTTTTTTTACCACGAAAGTCCAAAATTCCCCGGAGAACTTATATGGAACTATATTATGCGCCATATAGCAAAAAGCGCAAGAAACGATATGGCTCTTGATAAAAGTGACAGAGTCAACTATTTTTATCTTTTGTATATGTTACCTTTGGTTGCATCAAAAATGGTACTTTTAAGACAACAAAGAATGACGGAAGCAGAACTTTGCAGTTTTTACAACAGTGTAAAAGACGGAGTTAATGACTGGAAACCATTCTGGAGGGTTAATTCCGTTTCAAACAGACTTGGAGTTGACAACAAGGACATTCCCGAATTTAATGAGTTTATTGATTTTTGTGATAAAACCTTTCCGCTTATAAAAACTGATGAGCAGGACAACACCGTATATTATAAATTTAATCACGGAATATTGTTGTTATTTTTTGCAGCCTTAAATACTGTTAACCAAATTTCTGCAATAGATGAAAACACAGATTTGTCACAACTTGACATTTCAAAAAAACTGATTCCTTTGCAACAGTTAAGCCTGATTGGTGAAATATGCGGTGACAAACAAAACATTCCGTATTACGATGAAGAGTGGAAGGTTGTTACACCTGGTATGGAGAACAATCTTATAAGCAGAACTTTTGATAACATCAGGAAAAACAAAAGTGGTGCAGACACATCTTTGCTTGTAAACAATCTGTTTTCCGTATTAAAAGAGGTCCGTGTGCAGGACGACGGAATTGCAGATTTGTCAGGTGTTGATTTTTCATACCTTGATTTAACAAAATGTTGTTTAAATCTTATCGTTTTTTCACGCCATTCCCATAACCACAAACTTTGTGCTAAATTTGACGGAGCAAAGTTTGATGCCGCCGTGTCTTTCGGCTACGGTCCAAAGAAAAGCGATAATGCTACAATGATTGTTTCGCAAATTGCAATTAAAAACACTTTTCTTATTACTGTAAATGACCACGGAATTATTAATATGTGGGATATAGAAACAGGAGCGTATCTTGACAACTACAGTATTGAGGCGGACAATAAAGTTCATAACATAAGTGATATTATATGCGTAAACAACAATGAGATTTATGTTGCATGTGACAACAGTATTGTAAAACTGATATTAAATATACAATTTAAAAAACTTGAGTTTTGTGAAATGTATCACGTAAAATCAAATTCAGTAAAACACCTTGGCTACAATAAAAATGACGGATTATACTATCATACAACACAGTCTCCAATTGACAGGTATGATATTCACGGTAACTTAATTAAGCCAACAGTTAAAAATTCTCGTGAAAAAGTGTATCCGATTGATATGTGGTATTTTGACGGGGTAGTTTCAAAGGACGGAAAAACTGCTTACAGTATTGAACTTGGTCCTGTGGCAGGAAGAGGAAACCTGTATTCCGCGGGGGATATAATAAAGCACGTTTGGAACGATGACGAGGGCAGATATGACAGTTTCATTTTTTGCAGTCTTAAACAACTGAACAACGTTGTTAAGGCGTCTCACATCAGTAACGGGCATTTATATTTTTCAAAGGACGAGGACAAACTGTATTTTAATTTTTCTGCTGACAGAGGAAAAAACAAACAAAGCGAAGTTATTGTGTTTGATATTTCAAAAGACGAATGCGAGATTACGGAATATATAAGACTGCATACAAGTTACCGCTTTACTGTAAATTCAATGTGTTTTGATGGCAACAATATATGGTTCTCTTCGTATTTATCAGTTTATATGGTTGACAAACAACGTGTATTAAGACTGTTTTGCGGAGGCGACGGGCAGTTGATTGCTGTACGTTTTATGCCTGACACAAAAAGTTTTTTCACTGTTTCAAACAACCCTATAAGAATTCACATATTTGACTGCAGTTCTTTGCCTTTAAGATGCGAAAGTCAGATAATTCCAAAAGGGATCACAAAAGCAGAACTTATTGCCCATGGGTTTAAGTTTTATGAAAATATGGAATTTACAAAAACAGGGGGACAAGCATATACAGAGTATCCGAAACAGGTACGTATTATACTGTCTGCCAATAAAAACATTGCTAACAGCATTTACTGTGTTGATGTATCAAACGGACTTACATACAACAGCAAGGACGTAAGATATGAAGATACTGAAATGATTGTATCTCCCGTAGTTTCTTTTGACTCAGTAAACGGCGAAAGATTTATTTTAAGCACAAGAAACAAAACAGTAAGTATTGTAAGTATCGGCGAAACAAAAAACGTGCTTTCTTCTGTAGAGGTACATCCTGAGTGGTTGTTTGCAGACTGTTCATTTGAAGGTGCAGATTTTGGCGAAGACGGAATCCCTGATGCAATAAAGCCGTACATCAGAAACGGGTTTAGTGACGGTGAGCAAATTGTTGGCCAAATAGACGAGTATCCTTCATTTGAACAAGATTATGATATACCGGAGGAATAATAATGAATAAATTACATATTTTTGAGGACGGAACTGTCCTTGAAAACAGCACAGATTCAGGCAATATTTTCAGACTTCCAAAAACGATGGGCAAATACTACGCTACAAAGGTTGAACTAAAGGGCGGAACTGTAGCCGTTTGTTATTCTTTTTCCCAATATAATGCAGGAGACGTTGTGAGAGGTTTTACTCTGAGAAAAATTAATGATGTGTTAAGCGGTGTTATTATTGACGGCTATTCATTAGATTTTGACGATACTTTTATTTGCTTTGCGGAATACGAGTCTTTTATGTTTTGTCAGGACTATAAAGCCGTAAAAAAACTGCAGGAAGTAAAAGTTTCTGATGAAGATTTTGTGAAACAGCATCTTAAACAAAATGGAGATGTTTGTCTGATAAAGTCAAACATCAGAAGTTGTGTAATTAATAACATAAAAGCAAAAAGGTACAAGTATTGCAGGTCAAAAATTCTTGTGCCCTTTGGTACTTGCGATATTGAAATTACAAACTGTCCCGTTGATTATTATCTGGATAATAATGAGCAGATATATGTGTATTTTTATCTGGACCAAAAAGAACAACTTCACGTACTTCCTATTGCAAAATGTTTTAACCGACTGATTGACGAAAACTTTGCAACAATTTTAAAATTGCTGTCTGACAAAAACTTTTTACTAGCGGGTTATACCTTGTTTGAGAGTCAAAAAGGAAAGTGGAAGACAGATGAAAAAGTAAGAATAATGATTACTTCTGAAGCAATAAAGGGTAAAGGTCAGGGTGAACAATGCTATGCAAGGGCAATAAGTATGTATCCTGATAACAAAGACGAAATAGATTTTGAAGCGGTTTACTACTGCGAATTAACCCCTCCGTCTGTTGGAACAATTTTTGAAGCATATATAAAAAGCGACCATTCTTTCAGAAAGCAACCACGTATAATAGAAAACAGCGAATTTGACCGAGAAAAGTTTAAAGTGTGTTTTTCTGACGATGCCCTTATTGTAAAGGAAAAAGAAGTTTTTTCAGTGGCTCCCGGAAGGTTTGATAATTATGAATTTGAGTCTGCAGTAAAAAGAGGGGACATAGGCAGTTTTCATTATGATGTTTTAAATTGGATTGGAATTCTTGGTTTTGCAACAGATATGGATATTTTAAGGCTTATATTAAACGGAATTATTCCTGAAGATGCCGATTCCCTTTCTCGAAACCACCGTAATATGTGTGACGGAATAATAAATGAAACCTATCCTGCAAGTGCTGAATTTTATGATGACCAGAAAAGAACAGTATCATATAACGAGTATTTTGGTTATCTGTTGCCAAAAAAGGTAATTAATAAATTAAGCGTACTTGGTCTTATAAACAAGGCAATGTTTGTAACAAAAAACAGTAAGGATAAATCGGACAGAATGCTTTTTATTACCAAAATGGGGCAGGACTTACTTTCCGTTTTGGAAAAGAATAAGTTGCGTCACGACAGTCTTGCTATTTTAAGAACACCGCAATACATAAAGAGAAATCTTGCTTCAAATCAGTTGTTCCATTCCTTTATGGGCGCTTTCACAAAATGGGGTGAATTTAAATACGACAATGTTTTGGTATTTCCTACAAAAGTATTTAACCTTCCCGAAAGCGAAGAGCCTGAAGTTGCAAGAGTGGGTTTCTCTGTTGATATAACCAAAAATGATAATACTGTAACATTTATGGGTGATGCCGTAAGAAATATGACGGGGCTTACCAAAAACCTTGACAAACATAATATGGAAGACAAAATGCCACGTCTTATTAATGTTATAAACAATATTGCGAAAAATAACAACACCCATACTGTTCTGACACTTACCTTTGTTTCTTACGAAGAAATACAGTTGTGGTTAAAAGATATGAGTGATGCCCTTAAGACCTATGCCGACTCAGAGTATTTCCATTTTTATATTACTTATGACGGTTTAACAAGAGGGGACATAACAGGCGGTCTTTTTGAAATAAAAGACGGACAGTTAACAAGTGTTTCAAATGTAGAGGAAGAAATACAAAGATTATTCCAATAAAAAAAGAGCGTTACCGCTCTTTTTTTATATTGCTTTAGAAAATATTTTTACTGTTTCGTAATTTTTGTTAAGAATTACAAGTTCCGATGCATATCCTTTTTTTATTTCTCCACGATTTTTTAATCCTAATAG
>CALDNB010000252.1 GCA_937914775.1 uncultured Clostridia bacterium | reverse complement strand
CTTATAATATCCATCGCAAATCTTTTCCCCGTAGTTTTCGCACAATGATTCAATGATTTTTTTTATTCTTGGAATGTTGTTGTTGGCAGAAATTATAAAAGAAATTACTGTTTCAAAAGGTTGTTGTTTTAGTAACCTTATGCCGTAACCGTGTTTTGTTGCAACACTTAATATTTCGTCTTTAGAAAACAAACTTTTTAGTTTTCCGTAATCTCTTTTTAAATCAAAATATTCAGTGATAAAACTATCATCATCACAAAGTATTTCTACACCGTTTTTTGTATTCCTTGCAGTAATTATATAATCGCCAACAACGGCTTTATATACCCCGTTATCGTCCTTGTTCCAGCGAAAACACTGACCGCATTCAAAAATATGTATTAAATTAAAGTCTGATAAATCTGTAATTAACATAAATACCTCTTTATTTTTGGCAAAATATATGCTAAAATATATATAAACTACGAAAGGAAATTACAATATGAAAGAATCAATATATACAATTCCGATAAATGAAGCCTTTTCTTCTGACTGCCATTGTCCTCTTTGCGCCATATTTGAAAAACTGGAAGACGACCTTGTAGAAGCGTCAGTTGGCGCCGCAATGATGGAGCCAGACAGAAGAATAGAAACAAACGAAAAAGGCTTTTGTAAAAAACACATTGAACAAATGTCCTTAAAACAACAGGTACTTCCTCTGTCTCTGGTTTTGCAGACACATATCCGCCAACAAATAGATACGATTTTTAGTGTGCAGTCAAAACCAAAAATGTTTTCCAAGGGCAAAAAGGAAACCGCACAAAAAATTTCACAGTATATCGACGGCATTAAAAACAGTTGCTATGTCTGCAGTACCCTTGAAACCCAGATGCAAAGATACGCCGAAAATATTATTTATATGTGGAAAAAAGACGAACAATTCAAAAGCAAATTCTCCGAAAAAAGTTTTTGTGTAAATCACTTAAAACTGCTTTTGGATATAGCAGTTAAAGATTTAGGCGAAAACCATTTCAACACATTTTTTGATATACTTCTGGAAAATGCAAAAGCATCATATGAAAAATCCTATAACGATATAACAGACTTTGTAAACTCATTTGATTACAGATTTAAAGGTGAACTGTCACAAGATACCAAAACAGCCACCAGAACTGTAATTGACAAATTTATTTACTAAATCTCTCAACAATATAGTTGTTTGCATCATTTTCAATATCGTCATTAAGCGGGGTTAATGTAACCTCGCTGTTTTTATTTTCTAATGTTTTCTGCAAAATATAGTCGCATAACCTTGGGTTTTTAGGCAAAAGGGGACCGTGAAGATTTGTTCCCAGTACGTTTTTATAAATAACTCCCTCGGTTACTCCGCTGCCAAAAGTAACTTTGCCTAAAGGTTTTAAACTTCCGATGTCCGTAACTGTAGAATGATTTTCAAACCCAACAACCGGCATTTCAAGAAAGTCCGTATCTAATATTACGTTACCAACGTATCGCTTGTCTGATTTTTTTGTAGTAATATTTAAAATCCCAAGACCGTCAAGCGTTTCATTTTCTGTAACAAACTGTTTTCCTAAAATATGGTAACCTCCGCACACCAATTACCGTACCGCCATTTTCAACGAATGATACAAGTTGTTCTTTCATTTCAAAAAGACGTTTTAATGTAACGGTCTGCTCTTTGTCTGTTCCGCCGCCTATATAAATTATGTCGGTGTTTTCAAAATCAATGTCTTCCTCTACCTTATATTCCCTTACAGCAGCGTCAATTCCGCGCCATAAAAGTCGGTATTTTAGTGAAAGAATATTTCCCTTGTCGCCGTATAAATTCAGTAATTCGGGGTATAAATGTGCTATATTTACTGTCATTTGCTTATCCCCCTTAAAAAGTTTTGTGTAGAAAATAACACAGTATAGTTAACTAAAACATATAAAACCTCAGCATCGTTATCTATACAGGACATAATGGCCTCTTTTATATCTTCGTAATCGTAAGTCTCTCCTAAATCGGCATATTTAAAACGAACAGCAAGGTCGTTGTGCCTTTCACCTGATGAAGCCAGTCTTACAACGTTTGCATCTTTTAATTTCTCAAAATCAACGTCGTAAAGCCATGAAATATCACACCCGTCTGAGGGTTTGTCGTTTACTGCAACTATGACGTTTTTCTTTCGCTTGTCGCACAAAACTGTAGATATTGCCTGATTAAAACCTGCAGGGTTTTTAGCAAGATTTAATACAGTTTCAATGCCTATATCAAATGTTTCCATTCTGCCAATCTGAGGCTTGTAATTAGATAGCATTTTCTGAAACAGTTTTGTATCAAGATTTAATGTGTCAAAAATAGCAAATCCCGCTAAAATGTTGTATATATTATAAAAACCTCTGTAGTTTACAGTTACCCTTGTATCTTTAACTGTAAAAGCAATGCCTTTGGACATATCAACATCTTTTGCACTGTAATTAATTTCAGGCCTTGTAAAACTGCAGTTGTCACAATGATAGTTACCAAGATGACCGTAATGATAAAAATCGTAATTTAATTCTTTTCCACAGTTTCTGCAGAATTTTCCGTCCTTAACCTCGTCTAAAGGCTCACTTACTTTTTCATCAACCCCGAAATAGATACATTTCTTTCCTGTTTCCATACCAAAAGACGTAACTAAGGGGTCGTCACCATTTAAAACAAGAGTAACATCGTCAAGTAAATCAACCGCTTTTTTTAAGGCATCAATGGTAATCTCAATAGCACCGTATCTGTCCAACTGGTCACGGAAAAGGTTTGTAACAACCAGAAAATCAGGTTTTAACTGTTTAAATACCTTTAATGTTGATAACTCGTCAACTTCAATACAGGCGTAATTTGCATTAAGTTTACCAAAAATGTTAGACTTTACTGCAAAAGCAGTAGCAACGCCGTCAATCATATTTGCACCAACATTGTTGCAAACCACATTATCAAACAATGAATAGATAATATTGTTGGTGGTAGTTTTTCCGTTAGTACCGCAAACAACAATTATCTCTTTCTTTACCTGTTTTGATAATCGGGCAATCATATCGGGACATATTTTCATTGCAAATCTGCCGGGGGCAGAAGAACTTTTAGTCCCCATAATCTTCCCTATAAATATTAATATTTTTGCAACTATTACTGAAAGTGCAAGTCTCAAAAGAATCAGTCTCCTTATTTTTGTATGTAACCGGCTTTTCTAAGAGCAGGTATAACTGCCAAAGCGATTGCAAAGTCAATTGCATGGTGAATCATTGTTCCGAAGAAAATAACTGATGACCAGCCAACTGAAATTTCCAAACCGAAAAAGGCTAATGTTTTTGGTGTCATTGGCATTACACTTAAAAATGGCAATACTGCTATAATTTCCAAAGCAGCATGAACAACCATTGTAACTAATCCCATTAAATATATGTTGCTGTTCTTTTTCAACATATATACACCAAGCATTGCAAAAGGAATGTGCATTGCGGCTCTTGTTATTACCCAGGGCATTGATACGAACTTAATAGTAAATCCAAGTAGTGACCCGATAGCAGTTGCCAAAGCAACCATTGGTGATATAAAAATCGAAATTATTGTAGGTAAATGCGAAGCAAAAGTTGCAGTGAATGGGCCAAGCGGTATTGATGGAAACACATTAGGGATTAAAATAGACAATGAAGTCAAAAGCGCCGCAATAACCATATCTTTAGTTTTCATTTTCATAATAAAACACTCCTTATTTGTAAATACTTGTCACTACACCCTCAACAGTAGAATATTTTCCTTTAATTCCGTAAGTTGAGTTAACATTAATCTTATTGTTTGATGAAGTGTAATAACTGTTGTCATTTATTTTACCTTGTATTTCAAAGGTTAATGTTATATTGTAATTATCAGGAATTACTGCGTTTACAGCAGTCCCGTCTGCTTTTTCAATTAACTTTGATGCAGGTCTCTCTTTGTACTCAATTAAAGTTCCCATATCATCACCGGTCTTTAAAGTGTTGTAAAAGTTTGTTCCAACGCTGTTGTTAATTGCATTCAAAGTAGTTTTTCTTACGTTTTCAATTTCCATAGTGTAGTAAAATGTATCGTTTTGAACTACGGCTTTTCCCTGATTTCCTGAAAATCTTACATATACACCTGCAAAAACCAGAACTGCCGCAACAATTACTATTATATCAACAATGCTGATTTTACCGAATAATCTGCCGTTTTTGTCAATAATCATTACTGTTCGCCTCCTGTTTTCTCAAGTTTAACTATAAAACCATCGGGAGAAGCAACTCCGCCTCCGCTAAAAGGCATCTTAACGCCTACACGCAGTTCCTCAGTATTTCCTACAAAGAACTTACTGTTTTCATAGGCCTCAGTTTTAATTGTAACTAACGCCTGATATTTATCGGGATATGTGTCCCAGTAAAATTCACCTTTAATTATATCCTTTGCAAGACGTTTGTACGGCTCAATTACAACATCTGTAATTTCACCGTAGTCGGAGTTTTTAACGCCGTAAACAACTTGTTTTCCTACTGCATCAGTAAAGGCTTTTGCAGACACTTCCGTTAAATCTTTTACTTCAACGGTAAACTCCAAAGTAACAGGAGTACCAAGACTTGCCTGTGTCTTGTTAACCCTTGTAAATAAAAATGTACCTACCAACAAAATTGCAATTACAACAAATATAATTACATAGTCAAGTACGTTAAGTTTTAACTTTGACATAACCTGTTCCTCCTTACTTTTTAAGTAAATCCATATAATACTGTTCCATATTTTTTGTCATTATCTGTGATGTAAACCTATCGTTAAAAACCTTTTCGCAGCATAGCGAAATGTCAGCATATAACTTGTCATCTGACAAAAGTTTTATAACCTGCTCTGCAATAAACTGGCTTGATTTTTGCGGAACAACGTACCCGTTAACTTCGCTTGTTATAAGTTCGGGATTGCCGCCAAAATCACTTACAACTGCAGGAATACCAAGGCTCATTCCCTCAAGTAATGACAAACTTGCCGCCTCTGTACCAAATGATGCGTTAACCTGAACGTCAGTAATGTTTTCAAGTTTGTATATGTCCTTTAAAAAGCCTGTAAATATCACATAATCGTCAAGCATTTTTTCTTTTGCGTATGCCACAAGTGAGTCATATTCCTCACCTGTACCTGCTATTACAAATACTGCATTTAAACCTTTTAACATTGCGGTTTCGGCAGCATCTATAAAATATTTGTGACCTTTAACCTCTGTAAGCCTTGCAATTATGGAAACAACCTTTTTGTCTTTTGGTATTCCAAGTTCCTCTTTATACTGGTCTTTTTCCTCTTGCGACAAAATTTCGGGCTTGTCAATGCCGTTATAAATTACTTTTATTTTGTCTTTGTCAATGCCTGTGTCAACCACATTTTGTTTTGCTGCCTCAGCAACTGCAATAATGCCTGAGGATAGAAACTTGTCCGCAATCTTGTTTAAAAATCTGTTTATGGGATTTGAGAATTTTTTGTCAACGGGGAAAACGCTGTGCCTTGTGTAACAAATTTTCTTTACGCCTGTAAGCCTTGCCGCAATTCTTCCGGAAAGACTTGCGTGAGTGTGAACTATGTCAGGCTTTATTTTTCTAAGTACAGAAATCAGTTCCTTTGTTACCTCTTTACTGTAGGAGGTTTCCGCCATTCCATCAACTTCGTAGTAATTAAAACCAAGTTCTTTAATTTTTTCAATTAGAAGACTGCTTTTTGGCACAACAACGGAAACATCAAACTGTTCTTTATCACAATTATTAAGATATGTCAGAAGATATCGTCCTGCACCGCCGATATTTGAATCACTTATTATGTGTGTTATTTTTATCATTTAAAACCCTCCTGCATCCCAGTCCTATACCGATAAATATCCAGAAAAGAAGCATTACACGATAGTTGTACCATACATAGTCAAACATACCCTGCAGTAAGAAACCAAAAAGACCTGCAAGTACCGAGGCGCAACATATACCCACTATTCCTTTTCTGTCACTTATAAAACCAAGATATATTTTCTTTAACGTTACAAACATTAAAATTATAAAAGTAAGAAGTCCTGCAATGCCTGTTTCGCACATAATCTGCAGATACAAATTATGAGCATGAGGAGCAATAATTCCGCTGTAGGAATAAAATGGATAAATCTGGTTGTATGCATCACTGCCAAGACCTATACCGTAAAGTGCAAAATCCTTTAACATATTAATTGTCTCATAATCAGTTAATGTACTAGCCCCCAAATATGTCATTAACATTATAGGCATTACTATCTCATTAGCAGGAAATCCTAATAAAAAAGCTAACAATATAACTCCATCTAATCCCATTAATCTACCAACTGGCTCTAAAATAT
>CALDNB010000251.1 GCA_937914775.1 uncultured Clostridia bacterium | reverse complement strand
TAGGACAATATTTATTAAAAATGTCTTTGAGCATTTGTAAATATTCCTGTTTTATTGTAACTTTCTTTATAGACAGAATCTGCCGCAACATAGTTTTTATTTTTGTAATGTATATCTGCCGCCATAGAGTATCTTGTAGCCGCACTTGATGGTTGGTTGGCTGCCACAAGAGCCCTTGCATACCACAAAAGTTGCTCTAAAGACAGTTGCTTTCCGTCTCTTTTTATACAGTTTTCATACTCGCGAAGTTCGCTTATAATGCTTTGACAATGGGTGTCTGCATTTTTGGATATTGCAAGTACCTGAGCAATAAGAGCATACAATTCAATGGCGTCATACAGTTTTCTGGCATCGTAAAATCTGTCCAGAGCCTCCTGCAGTCTGTTTTCTTTAAGGGCTTTTTTACCTATATCAAGCAGTCTGTAGTACTCGTTTGTATTTCTCTTTTCCTGCTCTTTTTGTTGTCTTTCATATTCCTGCTGACGGATTTGCTGCTCACGGGCTTCTTTTTCACGGCATTCCCTCTCCATACGTGCATTTTGTTCCGCCTGGATACGTTGTTGTTCCATCTGGCGCTGGTACTGGGCGTTTCTTTGTTCCTGTTCGCGTTGTCTTTGATTCTGCTCAGCCATACCCTCTGCTATATCGGAAATATACCACTCAAAATCCCAGTCCCATTCATCTGCATACTCCAGATATTCTTTTATAATTTGTCTGGTTACATTAACACCACGACAGGCGCTTTTTCCTTTTGCGTATCTGCCTTTATCTTTGCCTGTCCATTCTGTTCTCACGGCATAGTCGTTGTTAAACCCGTATCCACGTACAGTTTCAGATACGGTTTTCATATCCCAGCCAAGTTCGTCGGCAACTCTTTCCATAGAGTGATTAGCAACAATATACAGATAAATTATTTCAACTTCCTGATTCAGTGTCATAATTTAATCCTCCCGATGCAACTTTTCTACCCATTCACCGATAATACCGACTTTCCCTTTGAAACCGCCTTTATACACTGTATAACCATTTGATTCATCAATAATTGATTCATATTCGCAAGGAACAATATACCTGTGTAATGTATAGTTATAAACGCCTTTTTTACCGAATCTCTCAACCATACAATAACCGTTTTTAAGTTCTTGCATATTTGTAAATGCAAAAGGAGTTTCATAATCTATAAATTTACTGTCTGTGGAATTATATCTTACAAGACCGTAGTATCCCTCTTTTTTTGCAATGTAAAGAAATATATCAAGCCTGCTCAGATACTCAATTCCGTCGGTATTTTCCCATTCATAGGCAATCTTGCAGTATTTTGCATTAAATCCGGAAGCAGGGGCTTTTTTAGTTATTTTCCCGCCAAAGTCTTCTCTTTCCAGAATCACAAAACCATTTTCATATTTTGCATAGTACTGTTCACAGTTAGGAAAATCACTGTTTTTTTTATTAAGATATTTATATATACCTTTGTCATTCACACCAGTCAAAGCCTCAGACAAAATATCACCTGATGTATATGCAACTCCTGCAGTAACATAGTCTTCCTTTATGTATGATATACGAATGCCGCAATCGGGCATATATGATGAAGGAACATCGCGAAGTAAATAAAGATTTTTACGTTTATCAGTATAATTAAATATGTCTTCGGGTCCGTGAAGCACTTTATCCTTTTCCCAATAATTATCAAGAGATGTATAACTTGCAGGATAAGCAACAGATATTGTAATTTTCGATTCGCCTGTATAGTAATAACCTGCAATCTCCCCGTCACCATTTATAGTTATGTCGTAATATGTAGGATATACAAAATACGCAAAATGCTCACTTATAAATCCCCATTTGCCGTCCTTTTCAAGTTGATAACGGTAACCTTCTGTGGCTTTTTCGGTAATCTGCTCATCTTTTTCAATGTTTACTCCCACAACTTTGTCATACTCCAGATGTTCTATATTATACATAACAG
>CALDNB010000250.1 GCA_937914775.1 uncultured Clostridia bacterium | reverse complement strand
CTGGTGTATTTCACGTCAGTTGTGGTGGGGACATAGAATTCCTGCTTTCTACTGTGATGACTGCGGTGAAATGACAGTTTCAAAAGAGGACATCACAGCATGTCCCAAGTGCGGAAAGCCCGTCAGACAGGAAGAAGACGTTCTTGACACATGGTTCTCATCTGCACTTTGGCCATTCTCAACTCTCGGCTGGCCTGAAGAGACCGAAGACTACAAATACTTCTATCCAACAAGTACACTTGTTACCGGCTATGACATTATCTTCTTCTGGGTATCAAGAATGATATTCTCAGCATGCGAACATACAGGAAAAGCCCCCTTTAAGCACGTGTTTATTCACGGTCTTGTACGTGATGGTAACGGTGAAAAGATGTCAAAATCAAAGGGCAACGGCGTTGACCCATTACAGATTATTGATATGTTCGGTGCAGATGCATTAAGATTTACTCTTGTTACAGGTGTTGCACCGGGTAACGATATGAGATTCCCCGTAACATACGACCCGCCTGTTGAGAAAGGCAAAAACCCCAATCCCGAGGTTAACAAGATTGTGGGCGCACCGGGTGTTGAAGCAAGTCGTAACTTTGCAAACAAAATATGGAATGCTTCACGCTTTGTTCTTATGAATTTAGATGACAGTGCATCTGACGTTTTGCCGAAGAACTTAATGGCAGAAGACAAATGGATACTAAGCAAATTTAACGACCTAGTTAAAAAGATAACTGACAACCTTGATAAATTTGAACTTGGTGTTGCAGTGCAAAATCTTTACGACTTTATCTGGGATGAATTCTGTGACTGGTATATAGAACTTGTAAAACCAAGAATGGGAACAGAAAACAATCCTCAGAACGTACTTGTATATGTGCTTTCAAATGTGCTTAAACTGTTACACCCCTTTATGCCGTTTATCACAGAAGAAATTTACAGTTACTTGCCTGTAACAGATAAAAAAGCCCTTATTATTACTCCATGGTGCGAGTACAAAGAAGAACTTAACTTCAAGCAGGACGTAGAAAATATCGAAATGATTAAATCTGCTATAAAGGCTATAAGAAACATAAGAAGCGAAATGAATGTTCCGCCGTCAAAAAAAGCAAAACTGATCATTGTTACACAAAAAGCCGATGTATTTAAGAATGGCGAAGCATTTTTCAAAAAACTTGCGTGGGCTGATAGCGTAGAAGTTACATCTTCAAAAGACGGTATTGAAGAAAACTGCATTTCACTTGTAACTGACGGTGCTGAAATATTTATGCCTCAGGGTGACCTTATAGATAAAGAAAAAGAAATCGCACGACTTACTCAGGAA
>CALDNB010000249.1 GCA_937914775.1 uncultured Clostridia bacterium | reverse complement strand
TTAAGCCTATGCCCAGCATCAGTAATTCTATAATACCCATAATAACCTCCAAATCAACATTAAAATTATAATCTATATGATTTGTTTTGTCAACGGTATTGTAAAAATGCCATAATAGTAGTATAATGAATATTATGTAATTATAAAGGAGAGTAAATATGTCTAATATCTGGCACGACATTTCACCAAAAAGAATACAGGCAGAGGATTTTATCTGCGTAGTTGAGATTTCAAAAGGAAGCAAGAAAAAATACGAACTGGACAAGGAAACAGGTTATTTAATGCTGGACAGAATTTTGCACACATCAACCCATTATCCTGCAAATTACGGTTTTATTCCCCGCACTTACGGAGATGATAATGACCCACTTGATGTACTGCTTCTTTGCTCTGAACAGATAGAGCCTATGACACTTGTGAGGGCTTATCCCATAGGGGTAATTTCTATGATAGATAACGGAAGAAATGACGAAAAAATAATTGCTATTCCTTTTAATGACCCGAATAATAATGTGTATAAGGACATTGGGGAGTTGCCCGAGCATATATTTGATGAGATGAGGCATTTCTTTACAGTTTATAAAAATCTTGAAAACAAGGAAACTGCCGTAAACGAAGTCAGCGACAGAGAAGCGGCGATAGAAATAATTAAAAACGCTATAGACAATTATATCGATAATTTCTGCAAATAGAAAAGAGGTTAAAAAATGCTGTATATTAACCAACTGGATTATCCCCATATTAAATACTATCACAATGCGGCAAACGGCGGTCCTGAAAAAGGCAAGGACAATGTTGAAACATCGGGTTGCGGTCTTTGTTGTGCCTGTATGATGGTGGAGCATCTTACAACGGAAAGCCTTGCGCTGGAAGAGTGTGTAAAACTTTCGGAGGAGAACGGTGCAAATTTAAAAGTAGGTACCAGTATGAGAGTGCTGGGCAAAGTTGTGGCAGAAAAGTATAATCTTGATTTTCGTACCACCAATGACAAAGAGGAAGTATTAAATCATTTAAGAAACGGCGGAGAAGTTATTGCCTGTGTAAGCGGAAAAGCAGAGGGGACTCTTGCCATATTTACAAAGAACGAGCATTATATTGCCCTTATATCCGCACAGGACGAAACTGTGTGCATTTTAGACCCGTCATATAAAGAAGGCAAGTTTGACAAAGACGTAATACGCGATTTGATGACGGTCAAAGAACCCTTTATTTATTGCAATATGGATGTTGTTATGAATGAAGCAAAAAGTTTAAATCCTGCTTTTTATTTGTTTAAAAGGAAGTAAGAAATATGTCAAAGAAAAATGTAAAGAATACAAAAGGTAAAATAATAACTGCCGCCTGGGATTTATTTTATGAACAGGGATATGACGACACAACTGTCGAAGAAATAATTGAAAAGTCAGGTACGTCAAAAGGTTCCTTTTATCATTATTTCGAGGGGAAAGATGCGCTTTTAGGCTCTTTGTCATATATTTTTGACGAAGAATACGAAAGACTTGACGAAACTTTTCCCGACAAAACTAACAGTTTTGACAAACTTTTGTATCTTAACAGCGCCCTTTTTTCTATGATAGAAGAAAGAATAGACATTGATTTGTTAACAAGGCTTTATTCTACCCAACTGGTAACAAAAGGGGAAAAGCATTTACTTGACAACAAGCGGACATATTACAAACTTTTAAGAAAAATTGTCCTTGAGGGTCAAAAGAATGGCGAGATAACAGACAAAATGACAGTTAACGAAATAGTAAAACTTTATGCAATGAGCGAAAGAGCACTTATATACGACTGGTGCCTCTGCAACGGGGAGTATTCCCTCACTGCTTATGCAAAAACAGTTATGCCTGTTTTTTTGTCAGTAATTCGTCTTTGATAAAGTACATACGATAATCGCTGATTATAAAGGATAAGTTTGATTTTTTAGAGAACTAAGTACAGACTGCAGTCTATACTTAGTTCTCTATTGCTTTTTGTAAAATTATGTGTTACAATAAACACAATGTGAAAATTTGTAATAAAGGAGATTGATTAAACAGTGGATATTTTAGCATTTGCGTTGTACTTTGTGGCAATGATAACGATTGGTATCGTATTTTTCTTTAAATCAAAAAGTGCAACAGAAAAAGATTATTTTTTAGGCGGAAGGTCAATGGGCCCTTGGGTAACCGCAATGAGTGCCCAGGCATCTGATATGAGTGCATGGCTTTTGATGGGACTTCCGGGAAGCATACTTGCTTTTGGTTTTGGTCAGGCGTGGATTGGTATCGGTCTTGCAATCGGTACTGCGGCAAACTGGATATTGGTTGCAAAGAGACTTCGTAAGTTTTCAAAAGCGTCAGGGGACGCTATTACGCTTCCTCAGTATCTTTCAAACCGTTTTCTTGCTAAAGACCATACATTAAGTGTTATTTGTGCAGTTGTATTCCTTGTTTGCTTTACAATTTATGTTGCATCTGCTTTTGTTGCAGGGTCCGATGTATTTACAACACTTATTCCTGAACTTTCAAAGTCAACTGCAATGATTATTTTTGCAATAATTGTTGTTTTATACACTTTCCTTGGTGGCTTTAAAGCAGTTTGCTGGACGGACTTTTTCCAGGGACTTTTAATGCTTGGTGCTCTTCTGATAGTACCTGTTGTTGTAGGTTTTTCAAGAGAACTTGAACCGTCTGCACTTACAACTATATATCAGGGCCCTAACGGTGAACAATTCGAATTTGTTGCTAATTTCTTCAGCGCAAGTTGGAAAGATATTTTGTCAGGTCTTGGCTGGGGACTTGGATACTTTGGTATGCCTCACATTATTGTAAGATTTATGGCAATCGAAAAACCGTCAATGGTTAAAAAGTCAGCAACAGTTGCAATTATCTGGGTTGTACTGTCTCTGGCTGCAACAATTGTAATTGCATATCTTGGAAGAATGTTTGTATATTCAAACGGTGCAGACCTTTCTGCAGTATTACTTGCAAACGGTCAGCAGTCATTAATCTTTGTGGAACTGGCAAGAGACGTATTTCCCGCATTTATTGCAGGTGTTTTACTTGTGGCAATTATTGCGGCATCTCTGT
>CALDNB010000248.1 GCA_937914775.1 uncultured Clostridia bacterium | reverse complement strand
CCATCAGATGCTATTATTCCATCTGGTTTTAATTCATTTAATTCGCATATTTCATTTTCTGTTGTATTGTATTTTTTTTCAACTTCACCTAAAACTTCTGTTAACTGTTCAAAGGTTACTCCGCCGGGTCTTAATAGTTTCGGAACGTCACCTGTTACATCAAGAACAGTTGACTCAAGACCTACCTCACAGTTTCCGCCGTCAATAATTGCATCAATTTTTCCGGACATATCATCAACAACATATTGTGCTTTTGTAGGGCTTGGTTTTCCCGATGTGTTGGCACTTGGTGCCGCAACAGGAACTCCCGAAAGTTTAATAAGTTCCAAAGCAACGGGGTTTTTTGGCATACGTATTGCAACTGTATCAAGCCCTCCGCTTACAGTTTTTGGAACTTTTTCACTCTTTTTAAAAACAAGAGTAAGAGGGCCGGGCCAGAATTTATCCATAAGCACTTTCGCTTTTTCGGGAATCTCAGTTACAAGTTCATTTAAAGCATCGTAATCTGCAATATGGACGATAAGCGGATTGTCTGACGGTCTTCCTTTTGCTTTAAATATGTTTTTTACCGCAGTTTCATTTAAAGCATTTGCACCAAGACCGTAAACTGTTTCTGTAGGGAATGCCACAAGTCCGCCCTGTCTTAAAATTTCTGCACCGATATTTAATTGCTTAAGAGACAGCAATTTTGTCATTATTCTTCACCTTTTAATTTTTCTGCCTGATAATAAGTAATCAAAGCATCAATTATTTCATCTAAATCACCGTTTAACACGCTGTCAAGACGGTGAAGTGTAAGACCGATTCTGTGGTCGCTTACACGTCCCTGAGGGAAGTTGTATGTTCTTATACGTTCGCTTCTGTCACCCGTACCTACCTGACTTTTACGTTGTTCTGCAATTTCATCGTGCTGTTGTGACTGCAGCAGGTCGTAAAGTCTTGAACGAAGAATTTTCATACCCTTTTCTTTGTTTTTAAGTTGGGATTTTTCGTCCTGACAAGATACTACTAAACCTGTAGGCAAGTGAGTAATTCTGACAGCAGAGTCCGTTGTGTTTACACACTGACCACCAGGACCGCCTGCTCTGAAAACGTCAATTTTTAAGTCATTGGGGTTGATTTCGACTTCAACCTCTTCAACTTCAGGCAATACTGCAACAGTTACTGTTGAAGTATGAATACGTCCGCCGCTTTCGGTGGAGGGAATACGCTGAACACGGTGAACACCGCTCTCATATTTAAGTTTACTGTATGCACCGTTTCCGTCAATACCAAAAGATATTTCTTTTATGCCTCCAAGTTCTGTCTGGTTAAGAGACAAAACTTCTATTTTCCAGTTTTTGGTTTCTGCATACATTGAATACATACGGAACAGATCAGAAGCAAAAAGCGCCGCTTCGTCGCCACCTGCACCGCCCCTGATTTCAACGATAACGCTTTTTTCATCGTTAGGGTCTTTGGGAAGAAGAAGTATTTTAAGTTCTTCCTCATACTGTGCAATCTTTTCTTTTGCATCGTCATATTCTGCCTGTACCAGTTCTTTGAAATCCTTATCAAGATTTTCTCCAAGCATTTCTTTTGATTCTTCCAACTGGTTTTTTGCGCTTTTATACATATTGTATTTTTCAACAATAGGCGTAATATCGGAATGTTCTTTGCAAAGTTCTCTGAATTTGTTCTGGTCTGCAATTACTTCGGGGTCGCTTATCTGCGCGGATAATTCCTCATAACGCTGTTGTAAAAATGATAATTTATCAAACAAATTTAGTTCCCCCTTATTTTAGATTTAACTGACCAAGAGATGCCTGTTTTAAGTATTCATTAATAAAGCCGTCCAGGTCCCCGTCCATTACAGCACCGATATTACCTGTTTCAAAGTTTGTTCTGTGGTCTTTAACAAGGCTGTATGGATGGAAAACGTAGGAACGAATCTGACTTCCCCAGGCAATTTCCTTTTGTTCGCCCTTTAAGTCGGAAATCTTGTCTTTGTGCTCACGTTCCTTTATTTCAAACAGTTTTGATTTAAGCATTTTCATTGCAGTATCACGGTTTTTGTGTTGTGAACGCTCACTTTGGCATGATACTACAACCCCGGTTGGTATATGTGTAATTCTTATAGCACTGTCTGTTTTGTTAATGTGCTGACCCCCTGCACCACTTGCACGGTATGTGTCAACACGCAAATCTTCGGGGTTTATATCAATCTGGATGTCGTCATTGATTTCAGGCATTACTTCGCATGAGGCAAAGGAAGTATGACGTCTTCCCGAAGCGTCAAAGGGTGAGATTCGCACAAGGCGGTGAACACCCATTTCAGATTTGCAGTAGCCGTAAGCGTTGATGCCCTCTATTAAGATAGTAACACTTTTAACACCTGCTTCGTCACCTGCAAGATAATCTAAAACTTCGGTTTTGTAGCCCTTTTGTTCTGCCCATCTTGAGAACATACGAAGAAGCATCTCACACCAGTCCTGTGCTTCGGTACCGCCTGCTCCTGCGTGAAGTGTTAAAATAGCGTTATTCTTGTCATAAGGGCCGCTTAAAAGGGTTTCAAGCGTTGCTTTTTCTATTTCTTGCTGTAGGGCGTTCATACCCTCTTTTACTTCGTCAAGCACACTTTCGTCGTCCATTTCAATACCGAGGGCAACAAGAGTTTTTAAGTCCTCCCAACTACCGTATAAAGAATTGAAACTTGTAATTTTATCTGACAGTTGTTTTGATTTTTGAAGTACCTTTTGCGCTTTTTCCATATCGGCATAAAAGTCAGGTGCAGCAGTTTCTTTCTCTAACTGCTCTACCTGATTCTGAAGGCCTGATATGTCAAAGTGAATCCCTCAAATCATTGATTTCTTTTTCCATTCCGTCTAAAGTTAATTTGTATTCTTCAAGTTCGATAATCAATTATTTCACCTCTTTATATTATTGTCCGCAACATTTTTTGTATTTTTTACCGCTTCCGCATGGGCACGGATCGTTTCTGCCGATTTTTTCACCTTTTCGTACAGGTTTTTTCTCAACTGTGCCGTCACCGTGAGATGTGGTGATTGGGGTTGCGACCTGCTCACGTTTTTGCTCTGTGTTAAGTTTTACTCTGAATATTAACTGAACAGTTTCAAGTTTTATCTCAAGTACCATCTGGTCAAACATATCGGCACCTTCGTTTTTATACACATCTATCGGATTTCTTTGTGCATAAGCGTTTAACCCTACGCCATGTCGCAACTGTTCCATACAGTCTATGTGGTCCATCCACTTTTTGTCAACAGTTTTAAGCATTACAACTCTTTCAAGTTCCCTCATTGTATCGCTTCCTGCTTCCTGTTCACGCTGTTCGTAAATTTCCGTTAATTTTTCAAGCAGGAATTCGTCAAATTCGGGTTTTGTAAATGAGTTTTTCTGCTGCTCTGTAAGGGGAATAACCAAGCCGAAACGTTCCATCATTCTTGGCTCGTAAATACTCCAGTTCCATTCGTCTGCAAACTGCAAATTTCCTGCAATTTCGCTTGTTAAATAGTCAACTGCAACACCAAGCATTGACATTATGCTGCTTTTTATATTTCCGTCTGCAAGTACTGTCTGGCGTTGTTTATAGATAACTTCACGTTGCTGATTTAAAATGTCGTCATATTGAAGGACATGTTTTCTTGAGTCAAAGTTTCTGCCCTCAACTCGTTTTTGAGCATTCTCTATAGTATTTGCAAGTATTTTTGCTTCGATTGGCTGATTTTCGTCTAAATTAAGGGCTTCTACCAGCATTTGTGTTCTGTCTGAGCCGAATATTCTCATTAAATCGTCCTGTAAAGAGAGGAAAAACTTGGATTCGCCCACATCTCCCTGACGTCCGCTTC